>JBBINP010000059.1:0-2170 GCA_037443825.1 Candidatus Moraniibacteriota bacterium | reverse complement strand
AAATAAACAGGGAAACTAATTTTTAATTCTAATAAAAAAATGAACGGCAACAAAACGGAAAACAAGAGCGTTTTTAATGGTTTCACAAATCTTTATAGTCTGACAAAAACATTGAGATTTGAATTAAAACCGACCATTGAAACAAATTCTTTGAGAGATGTGATAGATGAAGACGAAAAAATTGACAAGCTTTATAATGAAGAAATGAAGCCGATGTTTAATAAACTTCACGAAAGATTTATAAACGAGTCATTGCAAAACGCGAAGCTGTCCGGTGATATTATGGAAAAACTGGAAAAAATATATCAAAAAAACATCAAAGAAAAGAACAAAGCCGAAAAAAATGAAGATAAAGACACTGAAAAATTACAGGAAGAATTAAGAAAAGAGGTGGTAAAGTTATTTGACAACCAAGGAGAAAAATGGAAAAACAAAGATTTTGCAGACATAAATCTTAAAAACAATAACCATGAAATTCTGACTGAAAAAAGTGCTTTACAGATTTTGAAAAAATTAAATCCGGATAAGGAGAAAATTATAGAAAAATTTAAAAAATTTTTCACTTATTTTTCCGGTTTTAATCAAAACAGGGAAAATTATTATTCCGGAGAAAACAAGTCGACAAGCATCGCGAACAGAATTGTAAACGAAAATTTGTATCGTTTTTTTGAAAACAGGCAAAAATTCAACGATTTTTTAAAAAATATTCCGCAATTTAAAAATTATGAAAAAGTTTTTTTATTGGAAAGTTATAACAAATGTTTAAATCAAATCGGCATAGAAAAATTCAATGAAAATATCGGGGAATTAAACAAAGAAACAAATCTTTTTTGTCAACAAAAGAAAAATTTTTTTATCAAAACGCCGAAATTTAAAAATTTATACAAACAAATCGGTTGCGGTAAAAAAATATTCGACATTTTTCAAATTGAAGAGGGAAAGGAGTGGAGGGCGGTTTCTGATTTAATATACTCACAAAATAAAAAAATTAAACTGGATTTAAAAGAAAAAAAACTGATTGAAGGAGTGAAGGATTTGTATAAAAAATTTTTTAACGAACAAAATGATTTTGATTTAAATGCCATTTATTTTAACAAAACAAGTTTAAACACTGTTTCAAGTATGTGGTTTGTGAATTGGCGCATCCTGTCGGATGCGTTAGCGAGTAAAAAAGCCATAAATACGAGAAACAAAAACAGAGAAACCGGTGAATATTCAATACCAAAAAAGATATCGCTAGCGGACATCAGGCGGTCATTAGAAACAGAAAAAAACTCAGAAAATTTATTTAAATCAGGAAGAATTGACGCAAAAAGCGGAAAAGGCGAATACGAAGCGCTGTTTAAAGAAAACGCGTGGCTGACTTTTTTATCTATTTGGCAACACGAGGTTGGAAAAAACTTTTTAAAATTAAACGAAAGCATTGAAGAGTTTAAAAAAATAAAAAACAAGGAATTTAACAAAAAAGATCACACAAGATTAATAAAAAAAATCTGCGACAGCTTTTTGGCCATTGAAAGAATGATTAAATACCACGGCGTAGGGGAAGAAAATGAGAAAGACGATGTTTTTTATGAAACAGTGGACGCTTATGTTCAAGAAACAGTTCTAAATCAATATTACAATGCCTTCAGAAATCATCTGGCGAAAAAATCTTTCAGCAAAAACAAAATCAAATTGAACTTTGAAAACGGCAGTTTGCTGGGAGGATTTAGCGACGGGCAAGAAAAAAACAAGGGAGCTGTTATTATAAGAAACGAAGAAAAAATTTATCTTGGAATTTTAACAAACAGAGGCTTTTTTAGGACTGACAAGGAAAACAAAGTTTATGTTGAACATTCAAAATGGGAAAGGTTGATTTTAAATAATCTGAAGTTTCAAACGTTGGCTGGCAAGGGTTTTTTGGGTAAATTTAAAAAATCTTACGGCGACATAGGAAAAAAAGACCCGATGTTAGCCGTAAAGCGTTTGCAGGAATTCGTTAGAGATAATTATTTAAAAAAATATCCAAAACTAAGAGATGTTGTTGAAAAAAATTACGAAACAAAAAAAGAATTTGACAATGACATAAAAAAAGCGTTGGAAAATTCTTTTGACATGTCCTTTCGTCCCATTGATGAATATTTATTGAATCAAGGCGTTAAAAAAGGCGAATTATATTTGTTTGAAA
>JBBINP010000058.1:0-2201 GCA_037443825.1 Candidatus Moraniibacteriota bacterium | reverse complement strand
TTTAAAACTCCAATTTCTTTAATTAAGTGTTTCCAAGCTATTGGATAGAAAACGAGGGCGATAGAATATTTTGGCTTAAATAAAGCTTTTGTTTAAAAGACGCATAGCCATTTTTGGCTTCAAAAAGCCAAAAAAACAAAAAAATCCTTTCAAGAGGACTTTAAATTAAGGAGTTGCGCAATATATCTTCCGGTATTATAAACTGCTTTTATTTTGTTTTGTTGCGGAGCGGAATACCGGAATCGAACCGGCGCTTTCACCATGGCAAGGTGACGTACTGCCACTATACTAATTCCGCGTCTTGTTTGGTGGGACCAGTTGGGATCGAACCAACGACCAGGCGGTTATGAGCCGCTTGCTCTACCGCTGAGCTATGGTCCCAAATCAGTGCCTGGGGGCAGGATCGAACTGCCGACACCATGATTTTCAGTCATGTGCTCTACCACTGAGCTACCCAGGCGTTTGGTGCGCGCTGAGAGATTTGAACTCCCGACATCTTCGGTGTAAACGAAGCGCTCTGACCAACTGAGCTAAGCGCGCTGTTGGCAAGACCAAATAAACAGCGTCTGCAAAAACTCATTTTTCATTCGGACGCAATCAATAAAACATGGCTTAATCGCGTCTCGCGTTGAAATTGCCGGTGCGGATGAGAGGACTTGAACCTCCAAGACCTTGCGGCCACAAGCACCTCAAGCTTGCGCGTATACCAAATTCCGCCACATCCGCTTTTTGCTTAAGCTTGGCGCTGGCGCAAACGCCGTTCTTTTTGTTTGAATGAGTTTTTAAATTAACCTTTCTTGTTATTTTGCGGAAACATCCCGATATTTCAATTTAAGCGATTTGGCTGAACGGTTTCTTAAATAATAAAGCTTTGCCCTGCGCGTTTTCGCGCTTTTTATGATTTCAATTTTTTCAACCAATGGAGAATAAAGAGGAACAACAAGCTCCACGCCAATTCCGTCGGAAACTTTGCGGACAGTGATTGTCGGAGAAGAGCTTTGTTTTCCTTTAACGGCAATCACCATTCCTTCAAAAATCTGATTTATCTCTTTGCCTTTCTCGGTTATTTTACGGTGAACTTTTACCACTTCTCCGGGTTTGGGCAGGGAAACGGCTTGATTTCTTTTTTCAAGATTAAAAGAGATTATTTTTTTGTGCATAAGCGTTGATTTTTGCGAAATAACGTTTGTAAGGCGAATAATAAAATAAGCCGCACAAACGGCAGGTTTTAATTTAAATCTCTTTTATAATATCGGGTAATTGCCAGCTAGTCAATATTTTGCAGAAAATTCGAAAAATCAGCCGGAAGAGGGGATGAAAAAGAAAAACGTTCTCCAAAGAGCCGAAAAGAAATTTTTTGAGCGTGCAAAAGATGCCGCGGCAAAACAATCCTCTCTCTTTTTAAATATCTGGGGCAGTAAAGCGCGTCGCCTACCACCGGATTTCCCAAAAAAGAGAAGTGAACGCGAATCTGGTGCATGCGCCCTGTTTTAGGAACAGCTTCCACCATAGAGTATTTTGCGAATTCATGCAAAACGCGGTAGCGGGTAATGGCGGGACGTATTTTGGTGCGAGTTTTTTTTCCGGCTATTGTTTGTTTGCGATAATTTTCGGAGCGCGCGATTGGCTTGCGGATTTCATCCTTGGATTTCTTTAGTTTGCCGTGGACCAGTGCCGTATAAATTTTTTTAACTTCTCTTTCTTGAAACATTCTTTTTAATTCCGCCAATATCTCCGCCGTGCGGGCCACAACCATAACTCCTGAAGTATTTTTGTCCAAACGATGGACAATGCCCGGGCGAAATTCAGCGCCTGGTGTTTTATCGTGGACGTTTTTAATTTCCGGAAACAAAGCTACAAGCCCGTTAACCAGGGTTTTTTCTTTTTCGTGCGCGTCGGGATGAACCTGAATTCCGGCCGGCTTATCAATTACGATAATTTGCGGATCTTTAAAAATTATTTTGATTGGCACGTTTGGATTGGCGGCCAACAAATTCTTTTGAAAATCAAAATTAATTTCAATTTCATCCAGCTCGCGCAAAAAATAACCGGACTTGACGGCTTTTTTGTTCACCAAAATCCGTCCCGCTTTGAGATCTCTGACGATTTCCGCCCGCGTAGTGGAAGAAAAAAATTCCCTGGCGAGGAATTTGTCAATCCGCCTCCCGGCGGCGTTTTTTGCCACTTTTATTTTTTCCATT
>JBBINP010000057.1:0-2406 GCA_037443825.1 Candidatus Moraniibacteriota bacterium | reverse complement strand
CCAGCCAATAAAGATAAGTCAGATAACTTTCAAAAACATCAGGGAGGTAATTCCCCGGAAACTGGATGAAATTTTCCTTAAAAGAAGAATTGGTTTGGCTGAAAGAAAAAAGTTTGTTTTGGTCCGTCAAAAAAAATATCAGGTTTAAATCGCTTATTGAGGCAAATGTTTTTGCTCTGCCGTCTGATGCCGGCCATGAATATTCTTTGGATTCGCCGTTGTTCCATGTCAGAATTTGGCTGTCGGAAGCGATAAATAAAAATTCTTTCAAAAAAAGCAACCTGATAAATTCTTTGTCCCAAGAACTGAAAAGAGTCTGGCTTTCGGAGAGATGTTTGGCGGCTTTGTCCTTCAGGATAATCTGCAACGGATCCGATTGTTCTTCAATAGTCTCGGGTGCCGGCGTTTTTGCTGTTTGCCTTTTTTTTTCAATATTTAAATAAATAAGAGGCAGGGTTAAAATGGCGATAACCGCTAAAATTGCGTATAGACGCTGGTGGTATTGAAGTGACATAAAAACCCTTTTTATTTTGGATGCGTTTGGCATGAAGAAAGAGAAAACTTTTTGAAAATTTTTTGTTTTGGATTTAATTTCTTCAGAAACGGCGGATTTTTCCGAAACCGGTTTTTTGAAAGTGGCGAATTTTGCGGTTATTGCGATCTGGATTTTTTTAATTTTTTGAAAAAATAAGCGCGAAAAAAACAAAGCTTGTTTTTTTTTAAACAGGGCAATGTCATTTTTCCGGTTCAGATTTTCTTTTTTTAAAGCGTTTTTTTTCAATAAGGCGGCGTTTTTTTTAAAGTTGTCCAATTTTCTGGAGAAAACCCGGATATTTTTTTGACTCTTTGTTTTCAGCCAAAAAATAATGACGGACAATGTTTCTTTCGCGGCGGCCAGTAACAGAGAAGAAGTTGCCTGTTGCGTCTTGGTTTCTTTTTCTCCCTGAATGTAAATATGACCGGTTTTTTTGTCAATATAATCGTGTTTATTTTCGCTTTGTGCGGCGGGAGCGACTGTTTGCTTGTTGTCTCGGAAGGACTTTTCGCTAAAAGCGTTCAAAACATTTTTTGGGGATGATTTTATTTTTTTTAATTCCGAAGCGTATGTTTTGGAATTTTTTTCAGCATCTACGATAATGGCGGCAATCATTTCCAATTCATTGACAAGAGCTGTTTTGACAAACTGGGAGAATTTTTCTTTGTCATCGGCAAATCTCTGGATTGATTTCTTGATTTCAGCGGGAGAAAAGACATGAAAAAATTCTGAGGAAGTTATGATTAATTTGTCTTTTTCTTCCAATCTTCCACTGGAAACATCAGTGAACACTTTAAGCGGATTTGGTTTTGGCGCATCCTCATTATTGAAGTTTTCGCCGATGTCCGTGAGCGCTCCATTTCTGGATAAAATAATTTTTGCTTTTCCGCTCACGCTAAAATGAAGGTTGTTTTTTTCCAAAACGCAAATCGCGGCGTCAAGATTGCCCAACCAGTTGATATTGCCGTGTTTCGCCAATTCCGACAGCGCGAGATTGACTTTATGCAAAGCCGCGTCAACACTGCCGGAAACGCTTCGGCGCGGATTGGCGTAATATTCCTTTTTCAGTGTTGAGTTGAGAAAATTAACAATATACGCCGAGTCTTCGCTAATATCGGAAATTTTAAAAAAACCCAAAAGAATCCCCAGTGATTTCGCGGATATATTTTCCGGAAAGTAACAGAATAATTCAACAAACGGCTTTAGTTTTGTGTTTTGAACCACCAGGATATCAGTGACGGACTTTTCCAGATCCAAAAATACATTGGTTTTTTCGTTGTTTTTTGTCGGCATATTCTGTGAATTTTTTAGACGCTGATACGTTACGTTTATCATATACTAATTTAACAAAGAAAACAAACTTTTTGCTTTTTTGCGGGGGTTTACTTTTTGGCGCTCAGATAGTATACTAATTTAAAGAAAGTGTTTTATCTAAACATAATTAAACAATCAGTTATTATGTCTGAAATATTAGAATGCCTTTTTGGTTCCAGGGCGAAAACCAGAATTATCCGCTTTTTTTTGCTTAATCCGGTTTTTGAAGGCGCAATCGCGGATATAGCGAAAAGAAATCTTCTTAAATCAGACCAAGTCAAAAAAGAAATTGGCAATATGAGAAAGATGGGATTTTTGCTGGAAAAAAACAAAAAAAACAAAAAATATTATCAATTCAATCAGCAATTTCCATTTACGGATGAGTTGAAAAATCTGGTGGTTAAATCAAACGTTTATCCGAAATCCCATAATCTGAAAAACATAAAAAACATCGGGGATGTGCGGTTGGCGGCGGTAAGTGGAGTTTTTCTCAATTATCCCAAAAGCAAAGCCGATCTTATTTTGGTGGTTAATAATTTTAATCGGGGAAAACTTCA
>JBBINP010000056.1:0-2800 GCA_037443825.1 Candidatus Moraniibacteriota bacterium | reverse complement strand
AAAAGATTTATCTTATTCTCAAAGAAACTGGACATCCGCTTCATTTTACGAAAATTGCCGAATTGATGGACATTCATAAACTAAACAAGCGAAAAACGCACGCGCAAACAGTGCATAATGAACTTATTAAAGACAAAAGGTTTGTTTTGGTGGGACGCGGAACATACGCTCTTTCAGAATGGGGATATAAACAAGGAACAGTCAGGGAGTTGGTGGAAGACATTTTGAAAAAAAACGTCGCACCCATGCGCCGCGACGAAATTTTAAAAAAAATTCTGGATATGAGACAGGTCAAAAAATCAACCGTTGTCATCAATCTTAATAATTTTTTCGAGCGGGTTGGCAAAGACCGCTACGCCGTGAAAAGCAAATCATAGCTATCCTTCATAAGGATTGCCTGAATCTTTTATTTCATCGGTTAAAACAAACAAAAATATCGGATCGCGACAACGATTGCTAAAAAACAAAACACAGATGGATTTTATTTTTTCCACATTTAAAGAATTTTTTTTAACGGCAAAAGTCATCGGCGAAACTTTTTACTATGTCTGGTTTCTGGTTTTTCCGGCGGCTTTTTATTATTTATTCAAGCATTTGTGGGTAAAATTCGTCCAAAGAAAATTTTCGGCTTCCATTGAGTGGACGCTTTTGGAAATCATTCCGCCCAGAGATATTGAAAAAAGCCCGAAACTTATGGAATCTCTTTTCAGCGGATTGTCCGGCACTTTGAAAAGTCCGAATGTTTTTGAAGAATATCTGGATGGATATTTAACGCACTTCTTCAGTTTTGAGCTGGTAAGCGACGAGGGAACGGTTCATTTTTATATCCGGACGCCAAAAATTTTTCGCAATCTGGTGGAAGCCCATCTTTACGCCCAATATCCAACACTGGAAATTACGGAGGTTCCGGATTACGTTGACAATATTCCAAAAGTTATTCCCGATCGCGATTGGGATTTGTGGGGAACTGATTTTGTGTTGGTAAAAGATGATGCCTATCCCATACGGACTTATCTTAAATTTGAAGAAAGCGTGACGGGAAAGATGATTGATCCACTGGCTGGATTGGCGGAAGTGATGGGAAAAATCGGCGCGGGACAAAAAATCTGGTTTCAATACATCATTATTCCCGTCAAAGAAGATTGGTATTACACCGGATACGAGATAGTCAAAAAATTGACAGGGCGGGCCAAACAGGAAAAAGGAATTTTGGAAAAACTGCTGGTTGATATCGGGGATGTTTTCAGCAATTTTTTTCGCGCTTTTTGGGGAGAATTTAAATTTTCTGAAGAAAAGAAAGAAGAAATGCAACCCTTGGAATTTCGCTTGACGCCGGGAGAAAAAGACATTCTTAAAGCCGTTGAAGAAAATATCGGCAAAAATGTTTTTAATGTAAAGATGCGTTTTGTTTATCTGGGACGGAGGGAAAATTTTAATAAATCAACCATCTCCGCTTTTATGGGAGGTATAAAGCAATTTGCCGACCAAAATCTCAACAGCTTTAAACCGCACGACCCCTCCAAAACTTACGCGAGTTTTCTTTTTGCAAAACCGCGTCTCCAATATCGCCAGCGTAAAATTTTCCGACTTTATAAAGACCGCGATCCGGAAGGAGCGATGTTTATTTTGAGTACCACGGAACTTGCCACGCTTTACCATATGCCGGATATGTCGGTATTGGCTCCTTCCATCGTGCGAGTGGACGCGCGCAAAGGAGGCGCGCCGGCCAATTTGCCGGTGGAATAAACGCGCGCAAAATACGCATTGCGAAAATCGCGATTTTAAACATATTTTAATCTAAAATTTTTATGTCTGACATAACTTTTTTCGCCAAAACAAATTTTAGAAACCAAGAAAGGGTTTTTGGCATCAAAACCGATGATCGTCGTCGCCATATGTATATTATCGGCAAAACCGGCATGGGCAAAACCAACCTTCTGGAAAATATGATAGTGCAGGATATTCAGAAAAATCTCGGCGTTTGTTATGTGGATCCGCACGGCGACACGGCGGAAAAACTCATAAAATCCATACCCTCAAACCGCATTAACGATGTTATTTATTTCAATCCGGCCGATATTGATTATCCAATCGCCTTCAATGTGATGGAAAAAGTGGATCTGGCTTATCGTCATCTGGTCGCTTCCGGCTTGGTTGGCGTTTTCAAAAAAATTTGGGCCGATTCATGGGGGCCGCGGCTGGAATATATTTTGCGCAACGCCATTTTGGCGCTTTTGGAATATCCCGGCAGCACTCTTTTGGGCGTTACCCGCATGCTGGTGGACAAGAAATACAGACAAAAAGTTGTGGATAAAATCACCGATCCGGTGGTAAAATCATTTTGGGTGGACGAATTTACCAAATGGAACGAACGCGTTTTGCAGGAAGTTATTTCCCCGATCCAAAACAAGGTTGGCCAATTTCTTTCCAGCGCGCTTATTCGCAATATTGTCGGTCAAACACAATCGTCTTTTGACATTCGGGAAATAATGGACAACAAGAAGATTTTGATTCTTAACCTTTCCAAGGGTCGGATTGGCGAAGATAACAGCGCGCTTATTGGCGCCATGATGATCACTAAAATCCAACTGGCCGCGATGGCGCGGGTGGATATGGATGAAGAAAAAAGAAATGATTTTTATTTATACGTGGATGAATTTCAAAACTTTGCCACCGAGTCATTCACGAATATTTTATCAGAAGCCAGAAAATATCGCCTGAATCTTATTCTGGCCAACCAATACATCAATCAAATTGAAGAAAAAGTAAGGGACGCCATTTTTGGCAACGCGGGCACGTT
>JBBINP010000055.1:0-2839 GCA_037443825.1 Candidatus Moraniibacteriota bacterium | reverse complement strand
CGTAGAGGAAAACTCTATGTGATTTGCTCTACTCCAAAACACAAACAAAGACAGGGATAAAAAAATGAAAAATTAAATTCTATAATTTGACTTTTAAATTTTTAATTCAATTATGATACGCATCGCCGGGGTGAATATTCCCGATGAAAAAAGAATAGAAATTGCTCTGACTTATGTTTATGGAATCGGCCATTCCGCAAGTAAAAAAATTCTTGATGAACTTGGCATTGACCGCAATCAAAAAGCTAAAGAATTAAGCGAAAAAGACGTCAATCAATTGCGGGAAAAAATTGAAAAAATACACCGCGTTGAGGGTGAATTGAAGCACGAAGTGAAAATGAATGTCAAACGCCTCCGGGAGATCAAATGTTATCGCGGAATCCGCCATATCAGACGCTTGCCGGTTCGCGGACAGAGAACTAAAACAAATACTCGCACTGTCAGGGGAAATGTGCGCAAAACTATGGGCAGTGGACGCAAGGCAACGGCGGAAAAAACATAAATTTTGTTTTGAAGAAATGTGAAAACATAGTCGCGTTTTTATGAAAATATCGCGAATTGATTATATAATTTTTTTATTTATAGTATGGCTGAAAAAATAACCCGGTCAACATCGGAAGAAAAAGATATTAAAAATCCGCCGGCGGAGAATGCCGCTAATGCGGAGGCGGAAGGAAAAAAAGATGAAAAACCGGATCTGGCCGAGTCAAAAAAGAAGAAGAAAATAAAACGCCTTGTCCAAAAAGGAAGAGCGCATATTCAATGCACCTATAACAACATAATGATTTCCATTTCCGATTCGCGAGGAGAGGTTTTGAGCTGGTCAAGTTCCGGACTTTTGGGTTTTAAAGGAGCGAAAAAATCAACTCCTTACGCGGCTACCCAGGTGGCGGGAGATGTGGTCGAAAAAGTGAAAAAATATGGTGTTTCTGAAATTGAAATATACGTAAAGGGAGTTGGCAGCGGAAGAGAAGCGGCTATTCGGGCTTTAGTTGGAAGGGGTTTTAATGTTTCTCTGATTAAAGATATCACGCCCATGCCGCATAACGGGTGCCGTCCGAAAAAACCGCGCCGAGTATAAGCGGAGCGGATACGGCAAAGCAATATTTAAATTGGATTTTAATTTAGAATTATTTTGTATGGCAAGGTTACTAGACGCAAAATGCAGAAAATGCCGACGAATCGGAGAAAAGCTTTTTTTGAAAGGCGATCGTTGTTATTCTCCAAAATGCGCCATGGTGCGCAAGTCTTATCCGCCGGGCATGCATGGGAAAAGTTTTTCCCGCGCTTCAAGCGAATATGGAAAACAACTGGCCATGAAACAGAAAATCAAGCGCGTGTATGGTGTTATGGAGCGCCAATTCAGAAAACATTTTGAAGAAGTCAAAAGAAAAAAAGGAGTATTGGGAGATCTTTTGCTGATGAGGCTGGAAACGCGGCTGGATAACACGGTTTATCGCATGGGCTTTGCTTCTTCAAGAAGTTTGGCGCGCCAACTAGTTAACCACGGCGCTTTTAAGGTTAACGGGAAAAAAGTCAACATACCTTCTTTTGAAGTCAAGCCAGGAGATGTTGTGACTCTTTCTGAAACAAAAAAAGAGAAAAATTATTTCAAAAATCAATTGCCGGTTATTAAAAATAAGAAGGATTTTCCTTCCTGGATGATTTTTGATTTTGAAAAAATGGAAGGAAGAATAACAGCGGTTCCTTCGCGATCTGAAATTGAAGGCAATATAGACGCGCAAATGGTGGTTGAGTATTATTCCCGCTAATTGCGCTAAAATTCCGATTTTCCGGCACAAGGTTTTGAATAAATATTTTTTTAAAGTCATAATTTTTATAAACAATTAAAAACTAAAAAATATGGCCACCATGCTTCTTCTTCCCCAGAAACCAAAATATGCTGAAATCAGTAAAAACAGCGGAAAAATTGAAATTTCCGGATGTTATCCCGGTTATGGAACAACTTTGGGCAACGCATTGCGGAGGGTCCTTCTTTCTTCCTTGGAGGGAGCGGCTATTACCTCGGTTAAAATAAAAGGCATTTCCCATGAGTTTTCAACAGTTGACGGGATCAAAGAGGATTTTGTGCAAATTATTTTAAATTTAAAAAAAGTTCGTTTTAAAATGCAGGGCGATGAGCTAGTGAGAGCCGTGCTTAAAGTGAAAGGCGAAAAAGACGTTATGGCAAAGGATATTAAATGCCCCGCCGGACTGAAAATTATCAATCAAAATCAAATTATCGCTCATTTAACAGACAAAAAAGCGGAATTGGAAATGGATTTTGAAATTGAAAAAGGACTGGGATACGTGACTATTGAACAACAACAGAGGGAAGACAAGGAGATTGGAATGATTGCGCTGGACGCTATTTATACGCCGATTCGCAGGGTTAATTATATTATTGAAGATATGCGGGTTGGAAAAAGAACGGATTATAACAAAATAACTTTGGAAATTGAAACTGACGGCACGATTACGCCCAAGGAAGCGTTTCAAAAAGCGGTTGGGATTTTAATTGACCAGTTTTCCGCTCTTGCCAAAGTAGAAATGGAATCGGAAGAAAAAAAAGACGCATAGGTTGAAACTGAAGCGAATGCCAAAGAATCTCCGGATGAAAAAAAGGTTAAAAAAACAGAACAGGAAGAAGATGTCTTGAAAACGAAGATAACCGAACTGAAAGGAATTTCCAGCCGCACGCTGAACGCGCTGGAAGAGCATAAAATTTCACGGGTAAAGGATATTGTCAAAATGAGCGAAGAAGAGCTGGGAGAATTGAAAGGTATGGGGACCAAGGGAATCAAGGAAATCAAAAAAGTCATCGGGGAATTCGGATTGG
>JBBINP010000054.1:0-6975 GCA_037443825.1 Candidatus Moraniibacteriota bacterium | reverse complement strand
CGGAATAAATCCAGGCTACCGCTTGATAGACAAGAAGAAGCAGTGCGACTTTGAAATTTACAATAGCGGAAAAAAGAAGGGAGCCGAAAAAAAATATCCAGCCTAATGTTTTATATTCATCAATGGTAAAAACTTTTTTGATTAACGGGCGATCGGCGTTGGCAATGGCGTCGATTTCTTGATCTTGAATGTCATTGGCCACCACCGATGCCAGCCAAGCCAACCACACGGCTTCTGTCAGGAGAAGAAAACTCAATATGTTGAAAAAGCTTAATGTTAAAACAGATCCGGAAAATTTGATTCCCAGCGCCAATCCCACAGCCAGCAATCCGCTATGATATAATAATTGCGGCGGCCGAGCGTTTTTGACGATTGCTAAAAATTTTTTCTTAAAAAATATCCAGCTTCCTCCGACTAACAATAAAGTCAAAAATAAAGCGTAAACAAAGCTCATTTTTATATTAAGCGCGCTGACTATATCCGGTATTTCGCGGGAGAAAAAAATAGCCGGCGACAAAAACATTTGGGCTGTGTTTATTTCAGTGACATTGAAAAATCCTTTGGTAAAGCCGTCAATGGCAATCGCGATCCAAGATGGAAATGTGCCCAAGACAAAGAATATCGCGTAAGAAACCAAAGTGACGAATATGGAATAAAGAAGAGTTTTTTGGAGCAATATTGCGGATGAATTTCCGATTCTTAATTTTAAATTTTTAAATAAACAGTAATTTTTCAAAAAATTACGCTTGCCTTTGGATATGACGGGATCAAAATTTCTTTGCCCGTATGTTTTTATAAAACTGTAAATGAAAATAAAAAACAGCGCCAGAGCCACTTCTATTCGCACGCCGTAAGTTATGCCGATATCCGGCTTATCGCCAAAAAAAGTCAGGAATCTTTTCAGTAATCCGGCCAGGGAATCAAATTTATAAAAACTCCAAAATCCCTTGCCACTCGAAATAATATGGTCAAGAAGCGGGGGAGCGAGTATGATCAGGTGTCCATACAGCATGACATTAGCCGCTGAACGAAACCTGGTTTTTAGCAGACGAGAAAGAGTGAAAACGAAAAGCAAATAAGCTGACAGAAAAAAAAGCAAGGTGTGGGTAAATTGGTAAAAAATATAGAGTCCGGATTTGAAACGGAAATCTTGCAGCCAGTTTTCAATCAACAGGCGGACCAAAATAATGCTCAAAAAAGACGCTCCCCAGAGAGTTAGAGAGAAGCGGCTGGATTCAATTTTTTCAATTATTTTCAAGAAAATTGACATACGTACACTTTAACACTAAATCTGAAAAAATCGCAAGTCGCGGCGTTGCCGCAATCATGTGTTACAATGAAAATATGAATTATCATCCCATTCTTGATTATCTGAACCCAAACCAACGCGAAGCCGTAACTCAATCGGAGGGGCCGATTTTGATTATTGCCGGAGCCGGTTCGGGCAAAACCAAGACGCTTGTCCACAGAGTGGCTTATTTGGTGGCGGAAAAAAGCATTCATTCGCGCAATATTTTGGCGGTGACTTTCACCAACAAGGCGGCGCAGGAAATGAAGGAAAGAATTGCGAGATTATTGCGAACAGTCTCTCCCTGCGTGGATTATGAATTGCCGATAATCGGAACTTTTCACGCTGTCTGCGCCAGAATTTTGCGGATGGAAATTGATAAATTGGGCTACAAAAAATCCTTTGGTATTTTTGACGAGCAGGATTCCGCGGCGCTTTTGAAAAAAGTTACCAAAAAATTGGAAATTGATCCAAAACAATTCAATTTCGGCGTTTTTGCTTATGCTATCAGCAAGGCCAAAAACGAACTTATCGGTTCGGAAGCATTTGTCCGCCAAGCTGACGGATATTTTGAAGAAACAGTCGCGCGAGTCTACGGAGAATATCAAAGATCGCTGAAAGAGAACAATAGTCTTGATTTTGACGATCTGGTCATGCTGACTGTTGATCTTTTCCAAAAATTTCACGAAATATTGTCAAAATATCAAAATATTTTCCGTTATATTTTGGTGGACGATTATCAGGATACCAATCAATCGCAGTATGTTTTGGTCAATTTATTGGCGAAAAAGCACCGCAATTTGTGCGTGGTGGGAGATGATTGGCAGTCAATTTACGGCTGGCGGCAAGCGGACATCCGCAATATTTTGAATTTTGAAAAAGATTATCCTGAAGCGAAAGTCGTGAAACTGGAACAAAACTATCGTTCCACTCAAATAATTCTGGACGCGGCTTACGGTGTAATTTCCAAAAATATCAACCGCAAAGACAAAAATCTTTGGACGCAGCGGCAAGGAGGGCATCTGATTGTTTCCTGCGAAGCCAAAGACGAAGCTGAAGAAGCGGAGTTTGTGGCGAAGGAAATTTACAAAATAACAAGCGGCAATAATCCAGCGATTTTCAGACGCGATCGGGACAAAAGGCGGCATTCTTTCTCTGATTGCGTGGTGCTTTATCGGACCAACGCGCAATCGCGCGTTTTGGAGGAATTTTTTTTGCGGCGTTCATTGCCTTATCGGATTATTGGAGGCGTAAAATTTTATCAGCGCAAAGAGGTAAAAGATATTGTCGCTTATTTGCGTTTAATCAATAATTTTGATGATGCTGTCGCGCTGGCGAGAATAATTAACGAACCGTGCAGGGGTATTGGGGAAACAACAATGAATAAATGGATAAGTTTGGCCAAGGAAAATGGAAAAGATTTGATTAATAACTGGCTGGATATCAGCGCGAATCCAAAATTCCCGTCCGAACCGGATAAGACGGCCAGAATTCAAAACTCAAAAATTGATTCTATATTGAAATTTTGCGATTTTATTAAGCGCATGAAAGAAACTCAAGAGCATTTGTTGTTGGCTGATTTTATCAGTAAAGTGTTTCGGGAAAGCGGCTATGAAAAAAAAATACTGGATGGAACGCCTGAAGGAGAGACGCGCTGGGAAAATATCCAGGAGCTTTTAAGCGTAACAAAAAAATACGCCGATAAAAATTCGGCAGAAGCGCTGGCGGCTTTTTTAGAGGAAGCCGCTTTGTCTGCTGATACGGATAAAATCAACCAGAAAAAGGATGTCGTTCATTTAATGACATTGCATAGCGCCAAAGGATTGGAGTTTCCGTTTGTTTTTATTGTTGGGCTGGAAGAAGGCATTTTGCCGCATTCCCGCAGCATGCTTTCCGAACAAGAGATGGAAGAAGAAAGACGCCTTATGTATGTTGGAATTACGCGGGCGAAAGAAAGGGTTTATTTGCTGTTTACCCGCGAACGGACGATTTTCGGCTCCACCCAGATCAATCCGCCATCCAGGTTTTTGGAAGACATTCCATCCTGTTTAATCAAAACACACGAACCGGAAATTGCGGATCAAAAAGTTAAAATTCATGAAAAGGAAAAAAATAATTCAAAATCCGCGGCAATTGTTTTTAAAGACGGCGATCAGGTAAAGCATCTTCAATTTGGCAAGGGTTTGGTGGTTTCCGTTCAGGGCGATGAAGTCACGATTGCCTTCAAGAAATTTGGAATTAAGAAATTCTCCATATCTTTCGCGCCGTTGGAGAAAGTTTAATTGCGAATATCCATGGAAAACGCAGTTCATTTTTACCAAAATTTACCTGGACGCATTGATCCGGTTGTTTTTGCGGCGGGACCGATTTCTGTAAGATGGTACGCTCTGATGTACGTTTTGGCTTTTTTGACGATTTACATTCTTTTGATTTACAGAATCAAAAAAAAAGAATTTTTTTTCTATAAAATTTCTGGTTATGATTCGGCGGGAAGTTTTGTTATAAACCTTCTTTTTTTCGCTTTTTGGGGGATGTTTATCGGTGGTCGCTTGGGCTATGTTTTTTTTTACGATCTTGCCTATTACGCGAAGCATCCATGGGAAGCATTGTTGCCGATTCAAATCATCAATGGCAACTGGCACTTCGTCGGTTATTACGGAATGAGTTATTTTGGAGGACTTGTCGGAATTGTTATCGCCGGATTTTTGTTTGCGCGGGTCAATAGAATGAGCTTCCACCGCTTGGCTGAATTTGTCGTTCCAGCCGTTCCGGCGGGATATTTCTGGGGACGGATAGGCAATTTCTTAAACGGGGAACTTTACGGACGCGCAACTGAAAAATTTTGGGGGATGTATTTTTCGGCCGACGCGTTTGGTTTTTTGCGCCATCCGTCGCAGCTTTATGAAGCCTTTTTTGAGGGCCTGGTTTTGTTTACGATTCTTTGGCTGTTAAGAAATAACAAAAAGCTTGTCATTCATGGTTTGCTATTCGCCGTTTACTTGTTTGGTTACGGTTTTTTTCGTTTTTGGATTGAATTTTGGCGCGAGCCGGATTCGCAAAACGGATTGTTTTTCGGTTTTCTTTCTTTGGGACAAATATTTTCTCTTTGTCTGATGTTGGCGGCGATCTTGCCGCATCTCGGGATTTTTAAAAGTTTTTTTTCAAAACATGAGATTTCAAAATAGTATTTCTGAATATTTGGAAAAATTTTCTGTTCAGGCGGCGCTGGGTATTGTTTCCGCCGTTTTATATTTTTTTTCTACGCCGGCGCCGGATATTTATTATCATTGGGGACCGCTTATTTTTTTCGCTCTGCTCCCGGTTTTTTTGTCGCTGGCGTGCGTTAAAAGTGAAACAAAAGGATTTTTGATTTTGTTTATATTTTCCTTTACGGTTTATCTTTTGTCCATGTACTGGCTTAAAAATTCGCACTGGATTGTTTGGCTTTCTTTTTCTTTGCTTTACGCTCTCTACTATGCCTTTTTGGGACCTTTGTATGTCTTTCTTAATCGTCGATTGCCTTTTTTGAATCCCGTCTCCTTTCCTTTTCTTTGGATTTTGGCTGATTGGGCAAGGGCGCAAGGTTGGTGGGGTATTCCTTTTGGAAACGCCGCTCAATCACTTTTTAATTATCCTTATTTTATTCAGGCGGCTGAAATTGGAGGCGAGCTCTCCGTCACTTTTGTCATAGTTTCTCTTAATGCCGTTTGGGCGGTCTGGCGATTTCTTTTTTCAAAAAAAGGAGAATGAAAAAAGGCGAATTGGCGGTTATATTTTTGTTGTTTGCGGTTTTTGTTGCTAGCTTCCTTTTCAGTTATTTTAGATTTAAGAGTTTCAAAAATCAATCTTCGCTTGAAACTCTGAGTGTTTTGGCGGTTAATCCGGATGTTGATGAAATTGACGAATCAGCAAGATTAAACGCTTATATTAATTTGAGCCAAAAAGGACTGGAAAGTTTTTGGAACGCGGATCTTTTGGTTTGGAATGAAGGTTCGGTTGTCAGCCATATTTTCTTAAAAGAAGGTCTGGGAGAAATTTTTTATAATTTTGACGAACCAGACGTTTTTCGTCTCAGAAAGTTCATAATCAATTCGCAAAAACCGCTTTTGCTGGGAGGGTATGTGTATGATTATTCGGCAAAAAAGAGGATTATTTACAACTGTTCCCTGTTGATTTCTACCCGTGCGGAGATACTGGATTATTATTGCAAAAACCGTTTAATTTTTTTTGGCGAATATTTGCCCGAACAATTCAGCTTCCTTAATCGTTTCGCGGAAAATCTTTATTTGACGCAAAAAAAGCCGATGTCAAAAAAAACTGTTTTTGAAATAAATAATTGGCGCTTTATTGCGCCGATTTGCAGTGAAAACGGATTTGGCGATTTGGTTGCCGGTTACGCGGAAAATAAAGACGTGGATTTTATGGTTAATTTATCCAATGACAATTTTCTGAAAAGTCGTAGAGCGTCATTTCAACATTTGGCGGCCAATGCTTTTCGGGCGGTGGAAAATCGCTTTCCTGTTGTTTTTTCAACCAATAGCGGTTACAGCGGAATGATGGATGAAAAAGGCGTTATTGATGAAAAATCAATGCTTGAAAAAGCGGGATATGCGCTTTTCCGCTTGGAAAAATAATTTTTTTTGAATTTATTCTTGTCAAAAAACAGAAATCGCGGTATAATAGCAAAGGAACAATACAAAGATAAAACAATTTATTGATGAAAAAAGATAAAAATAGATCGTATTTCATGGACAGCGCCTGGGTTAAGCGGAAAACGAGTTGTTTTACCGATATTCCGAACATCAAAAAAAGCATTCAAAATTATAAATCAAAAAACACAAAACCCGTTCTTTTTTCGCGCGGAAAAAGAACAGTTTCTTTTTTTACCGAGGATTCCAAAAAATATCTTTCTCCTAGGGAAAAGATATGGCTGGAGAGAGGTCTGGTTGTAAATCGGGCGAGCAATCACATGGATAGTGTTGCGGAAAGAATCGCGCGAAATTATTTAACTTATTATCCCAGTCGTCGCGGCGGATTGGCGCTGTCTTTTTTAAAGCGATATGAAAAATTCAAAAACGACTTTCAATCAGAGTCTGTTTTGCGTTTGTGGCATATGAATCCGCAAAAAATTTGGAACGCTTCCATAATCGGAGCTTTGCTTCTGGGAATGATTTCCATGACATTGATTTACCGTTATTTGGGAGAAGGAGTGTTGGCCAAATCGAAAAATGTTCCGTTAGTTGTCAATGTTGATCAAAAACAGGACAGCCAAATATTGGGCGCTAATGATGCGATTGACCGGGATATTAAAGAAGAAGTGCAGTATATTGGCCGAATGTTTCAGGAAGCGGAAAATAAAAAACAGGAAGAATTTGAGAAAGAAATCCTTTCTTTGGTCAAAGGATATCCGATTGAAAAAATGGTTCCGTATATTGCGGAAAAAGACAAGATTGTCGCGGCTTTTTTAGTGGCAATTGCCAAAAAAGAAAGTAATTGGGGCCGCCGCGTGCCGGTGCTTAACGGGCAAGATTGCCATAATTTTTGGGGTTATCGCGGGAAGCGAGCGCGCATGGGAACTGGTGAACATACCTGTTTTGACAGTCCTGAAGACGCGGTGGATACGGTGGCTAAAAGGATTCAATTTCTGGTTTCCAACAAAAAACTTAATACTCCCGAGAAAATGGTGA
>JBBINP010000053.1:0-1941 GCA_037443825.1 Candidatus Moraniibacteriota bacterium | reverse complement strand
ATTGCTAAGGCTGTCTAATTACCACTATAAGACTAATTTTTTATACTGGACTGACAAATCTAGACAACCATATTAGATGGGTATGATACAATCAATGTATGAAAAAATCATACACTCCGAAGCAGAAAGCTTCAATTGCATTGCAAGCCATCAAAGGCGAATCGGTTTCCAAACTAGCCAGCCAGTACCAAGTCCATCCGACTCAAATCGGGCAATGGAAAAAACAAATGGAAAGCGAAGCTGAAAAAATCTTTTCCGACAAAAGGAAAAAGGAGAACTTCTCCAAAGACCGCATGATTGATGAATTGTACAAAACCGTAGGGCAACGAGAAATCGAGATTGCCTGGCTTAAAAAAAAATTCAACCTTGAGCTACCAAGAGAAATCGGGCTTGATTGAGAGAAATCATCCCGAGATTAACTTATCCCGTCAGACTGATCTTCTGGGAATATCTCGCTCCAGTATTTACTACCAGCCTGTTGTAAATCAGGAGAAAATTGAAATTCAAAACGCCATTGATAAAATTTACACCGACTGCCCGTTTTACGGCTCAAGGAAAATCAAAAAGGAATTGGAAAATCATCAGATAAAAATCAGTAGAGGGTACGTTCAAAATTTGATGCGAGATATGGGAATCATCGCGATTTATCCCAAGAAAGAACTGGGATTAAGCAAGGGGAGTAAGTTTCACAAGAAATATCCGTATCTGCTAAGGAATTTGAAAATTGAGAGGCCTAATCAAGTCTGGAGCACTGACATCGCCTACATCCGCCTGAAGACTGGCTTTGCGTATCTGACCGTAATGTTTGATTGGTATTCCCGCTATGTCATTTCCTGGAAACTTTCTGAAACGCTTGAAAATGACTTTTGTATTCAGGCATTGAATGAAGCCCTGGAAACCGGTACTCCTGAAATTCATAATTCCGACCAGGGCGTACAGTTTACAGCGAAAAATTATGCGGATGTTCTAAAAGAAAAAGGCACACAAATCTCAATGGACGGACGTGGCAGGTATTTGGATAATATTTTTACCGAGAGATTATGGCGAACCGTGAAGTACGAAAATATTTTCATCCACGATTACCAAAATATTCAAGAAGCTCGTATTGGCCTTGATCAGTATTTCCAGTTTTATAATTACCGCAGAATTCATCAGTCGCTTAACTACAAAACCCCTGCCCAAATATATTTACCAACTAATTCGTTAATTTTAAAAAATCCTGCCTATCTAATTGAAGCCAATCTGGTGTCTTGACAGACAGTCCACTTAAGCACATAACTTGTGGCGATGATCTTTTTCAGTTTCAGCGCGTTGAAATTAGCGGCGAAATATTTGAAAAAATTACTCTCAAACAGATCGTCGCAATTGCAATAGACAACCTTGTCGCGAAATTGGTCTTTGTAGTGTTTCAGCTCTTTTTCAATATCAATAAGCTGGGTATAAAATTCATCTTTTTTGGCACGGCTTGCCTTATGTAAGTTTTTATTTGAAGTTTTTTTGGCTTCTTTTCGCATAAAGTTGATTGTTGGGAATTTTGCAGAAGCTCGTTTGATTTGCGGCTTGCGCATGTCTTTATAATACCATTAAGCGAATAATTGCTCAATATTCATTCATGAAGTCAAAATAAACCTTCCAGTTTTAAAAAATAGCCGATGTTTTTCCTCGCGTAACTTTTTATTGCTGGGGGAGTAGAGATTTTAGTCCTCGTTGCGCTCGTAGCTCTTGGTCAGCGGCAAATCATTACTCGTTTAAATCTGCTGCCAGCTTTCGCTTTATTCGCTACTCTCATCGTTTGTTGCCGCCCGCTTGAATCTCTCCCAACAAAACCAAAAAACTGTCCCCCTACGGACAGTTTTTTGGTTTTGTTGGGGAGGAGGGATTCGAACCCCCGCGTGCCAGGACCAAAACCTGGTGCCTTACCGCTTGGCTACTCCCCAATGA
>JBBINP010000052.1:0-2619 GCA_037443825.1 Candidatus Moraniibacteriota bacterium | reverse complement strand
GGGACTGATAATCGCCATGGCGGCCTGGCTGATTCTTTACGTGATCAATCCTGATTTGGTGGACATCAAAATAACTTTGAGTCCGATAAAGTTAAAGCAAGTTGCTGATAAAGGTACTGGCGGCGGCGGTGGTGGAGGCGGCGGCGGTGGTGGTGGCGGAGGCGGCGGCGGTGGTGGTGGCGGAGGTTACGGTACAGGGAAATGCGAACCAATGACTATCGGGCCATGTTCGGTGGAAAATTTAAAACAAACTTGCTGGGGAGAGCAAAACGCGGAAAAAGCTTCGGCTATTTGCAACGCAGAAAGCGGGGGAAATTCAACATCAAAAAGCGAAGTGGATAAATGTAAGGATGGAAATTCATTTTCCATAGGGCTTTTCCAAATCAATCTTACTTGTCAATGTTTGGATGCTTTTGATCCAAACACAGGCAAGTGCACTAATCGTACATGTTCAGTCGCTGGTGATGGAACAAAATACAATAACTGTGTTAACTATTACTTTAATGTAAACAATAATATAAATAAAGCGTGTCGAATATTTAAAGAAGGCGGATGGAAGAGGTGGGGTGCGAATAAGAAGTGCGGTTTTTAGAGATGTTATCAAAATTTTTTATTGTTTGTATTTATAAATTAACAATATTATGAAAAAGAATTTAAAAATTGGTCTAATTGCTTTTGCAGGATTATTGATTATAATTTTTGTCACGTCAATTATTAAAAACAAAAAATCGGAAAAAAAAGAAAGTCCCGCGGCTAATCAGTCAATTTCTCAAAAAATGCTTCCGATTCCATCAGAAAAAGACGAAAAAATGAAAATTCAGACTGTCAAAAACGATGTTATTGAGGTTGATAATGTGTATCGTTCTTCTTTGCAAAAATTATCAGCGAACGGAGTTGCTTTTGAAAACAATGAAGATTTTTACATCGCCTATTATCCTGAAGACAACGGATTTTTGGTGGTTATTCAGAATTCTGACTTTCAAAAATCCAGGGAAAAAGCTGAAAAAAAATTAATGGAAGATTTGGGAATAAATCAAGAACAGATTTGTCAAATAAAAGTTTCCATCACTGTGCCTTATGACGTAAATAAAGAATATAGCGGAAAAGAATACGGAATAAGTTTTTGTGAAAACGAGAAATAATCACAGCTAACAGTTTATTGATAATTAAAATTATCACAAATAAAAAGCGATGCGCATTACTTAATAATCAATAGCTGGTATAAACGCGGATAGTTGTGGTCACATCTGAAATTTTTCAAAAAAAAATGACTTTATCTAAAAAAATTTTTATTACTTCCTCAATTTTGCTGGTAACAACGCTTTTCTTTTTTGGTTTGTACAATTTTTCTTTTCGCAAAAAAAATACCGGCGAAAACAAACAAGCAAATCAACAAAAAGAGGAGAAACAAGAAAGCATTTTTTCTCCGGCGCCGAAGGAAAAACAAACGGAAAAAATCCAAGCCATTTCATCCGGAGGAGTTTTGGGCGTGGTTCTTGACGAGAAAGAAGAGCGCGTCAAATACTATCTGACAGAAAACGGAAACGTGATAGAAACAGATTTAGAGGGAAAAAACAAAAAAATTATTTCTGACACCGATTTGCCGGGACTTAAGGATGTTTATTGGTCGTCTGACAGGGAAAAAGTTATTTCCCGTTTTAATATTGAAGGCAAAGACGCTTTTTATGTTTATGATTATCGTTCCAAATCAGCCAAAAAATTAAATGAAGGGTTTTCTGTCGTCAGATGGAGCAATGTGGGTGATAAAATTATTTATTTATACGCGGATGCGAAGAAAAACGAACGCTGGATCAGCGTTGCCGATTCTGACGGAACAAATTGGAAAAATTTAACAGATGCGGAATTTGGCAGCGTATCGTTCGCGCAAGTGCCGCAAAGCGCGCTGGTGGCTTTTTGGAACCAAGCCAATGCTTTTGAGGAAACAAAATTGAAAATAGTCGGAATAATGGGCGGAGATTCAAAGATTATTTTTTCCGGAAAATTCGGCACTGATTATCGCTGGTCTCCCGACGGAAAACGGATTCTTGCGAGTTCTGCTGATGTCAGGGGCGGAGGGAGGATTATGCTGGGAGTAATGAACAGCAATGGCGGCGAATATCAAGATTTAGGAATTCCCACTTTTATTTCCAAATGCGTATGGTCCAAAGACAATAAAACCGTTTATTACGCTTTACCCGGATCTATTCCGGCCGGCGTGGTGATGCCGAACGATTATCAGGAAAGAAAAGTGATAACTGCGGATACTTTTTGGAAAGTGGACGTGGAAACAGGAAAAAAAGAAAGGTTGGTGGAACTGGAATGGATTAAAAACAGCTACGACGCAACCAATTTATTTCTTTCTCCTTCAGAAAACGCGCTGTTTTTCATAAATAGGATGGACGGAAAACTGCATAGATTGAATTTTTAGCCGGTGTTTGAGTTTTTTCGGAATGTTGGGCTGTTGAAATTTGAAATACCCAAAGCGATTACCATCCAAAACATCAAAGCCAAATCGTTTTTCCAGATTGTTGTGTCAAGCAATCCATGCGATAAAATATAAAAAACCATTCCCAGCAAAGCAAGCGGCAAATTATCCGGTTGTTTTTTTATTATCGCGAT
>JBBINP010000051.1:0-2896 GCA_037443825.1 Candidatus Moraniibacteriota bacterium | reverse complement strand
TACAAAACTCCGGCTGAAGTATATTTCCAAGCAAGCTAAATTTCAAATATCCAAAGGTCGAAAAAAATTAATCAAAAAAGTTTCTTAAATTTATCTTTTTACTGTCTTGACAAAGGGGTAAGGTTTATGGAGCCAGAATAACTGTAGCCTCAACTGATCAAAGTATCCGTGGTATCAGACACAATGAACATCGGCCTGATCTGATTATCTGTGACGATGTCGAGGATGTTCAGTCTACAAAAACTAGAGAAGGTCGCGATAAAATATATCACTGGCTCCGAGGTGAAGTTATTCCTGGCGGAGACAAAAAGACACGCTTGATTATTGTCGGTAACCTTCTTCATGAAGACTCACTTCTCATGCGGATCAAAGAAGAAATATCCCAGGAAAAGACCAAAGGTATTTTCAAAGAGTATCCTTTACTTGATAAGGATGGCATCTGTCTTTGGCCTGGCAAATACCAAAACGAAAATGATATCGAAGAGGAAAAGAAAAAAATAGCCAGTGAAATATCCTGGCAAAGAGAATACCTTTTGCGTATTATCCCGAGTGATGACCAAGTTATCTATCCTGAGTGGATCCAGTACTACGACGAACTGCCAGGAGTCAGACACAAAGGTTACCGTGGCACTTATGCTGGAGTCGATTTAGCCATTTCCGCCAAAGACTCAGCAGACTTTACGGCAGTGGTTATGGCTCATGTGTATTCCAGATGCGAAAAGATGCGCATATATATCCTGCCCAACCCGATTGTTCAGAAACTGAATTTTCCATCTCAAGTGGACTTACTCAAAGACATCAAGCAAACCAATATGTCCAGGCATAGCGATACTATATTTGTGGAGAGCGTCGCATATCAGGAGGCTTTGCCTCAAATGCTTGAGATGTACGAAATTACTGCCGAAGCTATAAAACCCAAGGGAGATAAACGAACAAGACTCGCACTGACTTCCACGGCAATAAAATCTGGCATCATCAAATTTCCCCGAAAAGGCTGTGAGGAACTTATTCAGCAACTAGTTGGATTCGGTGTTGAAAAACATGATGATATTGCAGATGCCTTCTCACTCCTCATAAACTCGACATTGGATAAGCACGCAAACGAAGGAACCATTTTGATGATGTGGCTAGGAGGGAGAGATGATGCTACGCTCTACTATCCAGATTATGTGGACATGGAAAAGACTAAATAAAACTGGTAGAGTTTTTTGTCAAAAAAATACACTGCAAATTTCTGCTTGAGAATCGCTAGGGAGATCAAAAAGCAAAGCAGTCAAGAGAAATAAAAAAGTTGATATTGGAAAAGTAAATACTCTGAAATTTAATACTGTAACAAAAATACGACTTGTAAGTCGTATTTTTGTTATCTTTAATTGGATCAATCCAAATGCTAGTAGTTCTTGGTTTAATAACTTATTCTCCCAGCATTTTCTTTATTTTGCCAAATTCCTTGTTTTCTATGAGGCGCGGATCCGTAATCTTGGAAGCAGCAATTTTATTATAAGCAAATGTGAAAAGAAAATAGAGGATTGAACCTATCAAAATAGCAGCTCCTCCGAATCGCAAAAGGTCAAACAATGCAAAGCTTATACTCTCGCCATGAAGCACCTGCGATCCTAATTTATCAAAAATATCTATTTCAAAACCATAAATCGATCCCATGGCAATAATCGAAGCAACCGCACTGATGACAAAAATAAATTGCAATACATTCAATTGCTTCTGATTACTTTCTTGATACAAGAGATCTATCAGGTTAAATGTATTTGAAACATAATTTTCCGTCATTTGCCACAGATTTTTTATATAGCTGGATGTGTGCGATAAAGACCTGAAAGAATCCATTAAATAAGCAACGATCTCGTCTGATTTTCCTTCCGCTATTTTTTTTCCAAATTCAGCAGTTTCATTTTCCAAAACACTACCGATTTGATCAAGCCTCGACTTGAAAAATATTATTTCATTGTTTATTTCCATGAGCGTGTCGCGATTAAGGGATAGGTCGCGATAACGTATTTTTCCTTTTGATTTTATCTTATCAACCTCTTCCCAAATGAAGCGATGTAAATCCAGAACCTTTTGAAACTGATTTTTTGCGTCATTAAGAAGATATAAAGTGCGCACCAAATCAGGATTATTTTCAATGTTTCCATTTATTACAATCAAACTCTTACCATAAAAAATACTGGTTTTTCCATTTTCAACTTCTTGTATTATTTCTTCTTTTTGCTGAGAGAAAAATTTTTCAATTTCCTGCCTTGTTGATTTTTCTGTCACGACAACATATGGCAATACGGATTTTATGGCAATAAATATTTTAGGGATTGGGGCACCCAAACTATACAAATAACCAAATGCGTCAAATATTTTATTTAAAGTAAAATCAGCCAAGAATTTCATTTCTTGATCAATCCTTCCTGAAGATGGATCGGCACTTATCAAAACCAAGCCATTTTCGTAGTATTTGAGGTCATATTTTTTCAATTTTGCCACAAGCACTTCATGTCTATTCTCTTTAATAATTGAAATGGCATGTGGTTCAAGCTCTTTCTTATATCCTAATAATCTTTTCTTATCCAAAGAAATGTGACTTTTTCCTTCAGTGAGAAACAAATAAAGTTCATCGAGATGAAGCTGGGTTCTTGAATACCAGCTACCGATAAATATTTTTTTAATTTTCATTTTTTTGTTTTAATATTACTGTTTTTTTAAAAGTTATCTTCCAAGCTCTTTGTCTATTCTGGCATTAACGGCATCTTTGTGTGTGTGTGTATCCTCTAACGCACCTCATGCACAGTTTTAATGGGTACTGTTAAGGATTGCATGGATATGTGATTTTTTAATTTTTCATCCAGATACTCGCTGGGAGTTTTCCCTCCCAAGGCCATATGTTGTC
>JBBINP010000050.1:0-3048 GCA_037443825.1 Candidatus Moraniibacteriota bacterium | reverse complement strand
CTTAACTCTGCTGAGAATAACCTCGGTAGAATGTTCTAAAGCAAATTCAGAAACTACCAACCTAGAAATTTTCGTATCTATTTTAAATCTTTTTTTGTTGGGAGAAATTCTAATGTGACACTTGGAACATTTAATTCGTCTATCTTTTAATTGATAAAATTTAGTATTAGTTTTGCATTTCGGACAAAGGTATTTCATGATACAATAATACCATAATCTGGTCCGAAATTCAGGACTTTACCCAAACAAATTTTGACGTGTTTAAAACGTTTTTTATTTAGAAAAAATTCTAAAAAAATCTACAATAACAACTGAATGCTAAAAACAAACAAGGTGCGAAAACAATAAGGTGTTTTATTTTGAAAAACAGGATAAAAAAACATAAATTAGAACATTTTTTGACTGCATTGTTATTTGTTTTCTATGACTTTATTGTAAGCTTCAATGTAATTTCTGGCCATTTTTTCAGAAGAAAAGTTATTTCTGACGTGTTCAAAACAGTCTTTTCTATTAATTTCATTAACTCTTTGTATTTTTTCCGCCATTTCATCAATATTGTCACAGACAAATCCCGTTTTTTTGTCTATCACTATTTCCGGTACAGATCCCATTCTTATCGCAAACACGGGTGCCCCGCAAACCATAGCTTCAACAAAAAACAAACCGAATGGTTCTTCCCATTGAATAGGAGCAATAAGTCCCTTGGAATTGCCAAGAAATTCAACTTTTTCATCATGATCAATTTCTCCGATGAATTTGATTTGCTTGTTGTCAATCAATGGCTCAACCGCCTTTTTAAAATATTCTTCGTCCACCAAATCAATTTTAGCCGCCATAATCAAATTTATCCCGGCTTTTTTAGCCACTTGAATAGCTTGAACAGGCCCTTTTTCCGGGGACATTCTTCCTAAAAAAGCGAAGTAGTCTTTAGGTTTATAATTTTGTTTAAATTTGTTAATTTCAATGCCATTATACACATTTGCCACAAAATTTATTTCGGACATAGGTTTTCTCTGTTTCATACTGATGCTTATATAATTGGATTGTTTATATTCTCCATAAACTTTTTGCTGATAAGAAACATCAAGAGGTCCGTGGAGAGTTGTTACCATTGGACAATTGAAAATATTCTCAAAAGGAAGTAATCGCCAACCGATATGATTATGAATAATATCAAAATTGTTTTTTGTAAGATATGTTACGATTTTTCCTATTCCCATAAATTTGTAAGCGTCCCTCAATCCTATATCATTAAATTCAGAAACGCTTCGAAGCGACCTTTTAAAAATAAATTCCAAATTGGCCTTTGTCCTAGAATCGCCGGAGGCCAAAAGCGTCACATCGTGTTCCATTTTAACCAATTGTTCTGTGAGATTATGGACAACAAGTTCCGTTCCTCCATATTTATGAGGAGGCACGCTTTCTTCAAGCGGAGCTACCATGGCTATTTTCATTGATTTTTTTGTATTAGTTGATTAAAATAATCCTGATATTGTTTAACTATCTTTTCCCAAGTAAATTTACTTCTCACTCTTTTCAAGCAATTAAGCGTATAAAAATCCTTTCCGTTTTTAAGCGCTTGCTTTATTTTTTTTGCCAAATCTTTGTAATTTCTAGGATCGGATAAATGACCAGTTTCTCCTTCTTTTATGGAATATTGCAACCCGCCAGTTCTTGACGCGACAACCGGCGTCCCGCATGCCATTGATTCTATGGGAACTATTCCAAAAGGTTCATAATATGATGGAACAACGCAAACTTCAGCAGCCGAATAATACTTGTAAAGATCTTTTTGTTTTTTAGCCCCCAAAAAAACAACACTATTTTCTAATTTCAGTTCAGCGGTGATTTTTTTGAGTCTTTCATATTCGGCCGCATCTAATTTTTTTGCTGATTTACTTTTGCCGCCGCCTGTTATGTATAACCTGGCATGCGCGTAATCCGCAATCACTTCGCGAAAAGCGAAAAGCAAAGTTCCTATCCCCTTTCTCCATTCAATCCTTCCGACATAAAAAATACTTTTTTCTTTATTTTTTATTTTTACAAGTTTTTTGGCCCTTTCCATCTCTATTGGCTTGAATATTTTTGTATCCACTCCAATGGTTATAACTTTTATTTTTTTTTCCGCTGCTCCAAAAATTTTTTTAATAATTTTTCTCTCCACGGGACTAGTAGCAATTATTCCATCTGCTTTTCGAGCAATTTCTTTTTCAGCAGCTATTCTTTGTTTAAAAAAGTAATTGTCTGTTTTTTGAGTTTTAAAATTTCTTAGCGACTCAAATCTTATTTTTCCTATGGAATGATAAACGTGAACTAAAGGTTTTTTTATTATTTTAACAACTTTAAATCCTATAAGTCCAGAATACCAATAATTCGTATGAATAATATCGTATTGAATCTTTTCTTTTTTAATTCTTTTAAGAATATTTTCTGCAAATTCATCCACTGCTTGTAAAAAACTATCTCTAGGCATATATTTTTTCGGACCCGCTTTTACTCTTATCACTCGCAGATGATTATTTATTTTAACCACTTCCTTTTTATTTTTTCTGTCCCAGCGAGTATACACATCAATAAAAACTCCCAACTGGTTTAGAAACCTTGCTAAGTAATAAACATAGATATTTTGTCCTCCCGCTTCTTTTGAACCGATTTCCGCCAACGGATCGGCATGATCGGAAATAATAAGAATTCGCATATTTTTTTATTTATACCGTAAATTAATTTTCTTTTTTTGCGATGTTTTTTGGCATTTAGTTTTCTTTTCTTGTTTATAGCGCCAATTGGAACTAAATCCTGATTATTTTTCAATAATTCCCCGCTTCATTTGAATGGGGGGGTTGAAAATCATGCCCATGTCAACTGATTTTCCGCTTTAAGTATAACACAAATTCCATGCTGAAAAAAGCGATTTGTGTGTGTGTATCCTCTAACGCACCTCATGCACAGTTTTAATGGGTACTGTTAAGGATTGCATGGATATGTGATTTTTTAATTTTTCATCCAGATACTCGCTGGGAGTTTTCCCTCCCAAGGCCATATGTTGTC
>JBBINP010000049.1:0-3325 GCA_037443825.1 Candidatus Moraniibacteriota bacterium | reverse complement strand
ACAAATGCGAAAAATATGTGTTTGCATTTCTATGGCAATTTGATAAAATATGAAAATAGGGATTGTTACGCGACCACAGGCGCAATTCGCATAATACGAATAAATAATTAATAAATCCGAAAAGCGAACTTCGCATACGCGGATACGTTAGCGAAAATATTGCTTTTTATAAAAAATATTTTTAGGAAGTTCTGTCAATAAACATGTAAAAAGGATGGCAAATCATGATAGACATGGCAGAAGAAAATAAGCAAGATGAAATAGTTCTACCAGTTGCTTCAAGTCTGGCTTTGCTTTATTTAAAGGAGGCCTTTGAAAAAGGCAAAATAATCGAAATCCCTAGCTTTGGAATTAAGATTGAGCCAGAAAAAAAACGAAAATAACTGCTTCCATAATGAGGAGATTAAACCCTCCCCGTTTCCTAAAAATATTTGTTTTACTGCTCCGCGAATTTTGGCGATGCGCTAAAATAAGAGCAACGCATCCGATAATAAAGTGCATGCGGTTCGGTCTTTTTCAAAAGACATCTTCCAAATTTTTGCCCTTTTCTACTTTTTATATTTTAGTATGAAGCGGGCAAAAACTTCTTATATTCGGATATACTTTAGGCGAAATTTCGGGATAATTATACTGGACTGGCAAATCTTGACAACCATATTAGATGGGTATGATACAATCAAGGTATGAAAAAATCATACACTCCGAAGCAGAAAGCTTCAATTGCATTGCAAGCCATCAAAGGCGAATCGGTTTCCAAGCTAGCCAGTACCAAGTCCATCCGACTCAAATCGGGCAATGGAAAAAACAAATGGAAAGCGAAGCTGAAAAAATCTTTTCCGACAAAAGGAAAAAGGAGAACTTCTCCAAAGACAGAACAATTGATGAATTGTACAAAACAATAGGACAACGAGAAATAGAGATTGCCTGGCTTAAAAAAAAATTCAACCTTGAGCTACAAAGAGAAATCGGGCTTGATTGAGAGAAATCATCCCGAGATTAACTTATCCCGTCAGACTGATCTTATGGGAATATCTCGCTCCAGTATTTACTACCAGCCTGTTGTAAATCAGGAGAAAATTGAAATTCAAAACGCCATTGATAAAATTTACACCGACTACCCGTTTTACGGCTCAAGAAAAATCAAGAAAGAATTGGAAAATCATCAGATAAAAATCAGTAGAGGGTACGTTCAAAATTTGAGCGAGATATGGGAATCATCGCGATTTATCCCAATAAAGAACTGGGATTAAGCAAGGGAAGTAAGTTTCACAAGAAATATCCGTATCTGCTAAGGAATTTGAAAATTGAGAGGCCTAATCAAGTCTGGAGCACTGACTGGCCGATGTGCAAAATTGATGAGCATGTCGAGTTAATAAAGTCATTGGAATTGAGTGAAAATATTGAGAATGGGATATTTGGGGATAATTCAAAAAATATTTACAGGCTCTCGCTATAATTTGCTAAATAATTCAAAAGACGTTAGCATATAAAAATTAAAAAATATTATTGAAATAATATGAAATCACAAATATACAATCAAGCTAAATACTACGAGATTGCTTTCAGCTTTGTTGATCAAAAAAAGCAAGCGGATCTGTTTGAAAAGTTTATAAAAAAATACAGCAAAGTTGATGTGGAGTCGGTTTTGGATTTGGCCTGCGGAACTGCTTTGCAACTCAGGGAAATAGCTAAAAGAGGGTATGGATCGGTTGGACTGGATGCCAGCGAAAAGATGCTTGATTACTTAAAAAATGAATCGGCAAAAGAAGACGTTGAAATAGAAGTAGTAAAATCTGATATCAATAATTTTAAACTCAAACAAAAAATTGATTTCGCCTATATCATGATGGGTTCAATTATTTACGTTAAAAACAATAATCTTTTTCTTTCTCATCTTAACTCGGTGGCTGATGCACTTAATTCGGGCGGACTGTATCTGATAGAAAACTTAGCCATCAATTGGGCGGATCCTTCTTTTTTCAAGCCGCAACACTGGATAATGAAACAGGGGAAAATAAAAGTAAAAACAACCTATCAAATTATTCCTAAAAATCCATTAAAGCAAACAGTGACGCAAATATTGAAAATGGAAGTTAATGATGATGGAAGAAAAATGGAGTTTATTGATAAGGACGATCTCAAAATAATTTTTCCCGAAGAATTGAAACTTCTCGTTGAGAAAAATGGAAAATTTGAACTAGTTGGTTTTTTTGAGCGGGATAATGTAAGACTGCTGAAAAATGTTTCACCTGATAATATTGTTCTGCTAAGAAGAAAGTAGTATTTTTTTGAAATACATATAAAAAAGTGACCGGCTTATAAGTCGGTCACTTTGTGTGAAGTTTCACGCAGATGCTCTGCGGATTTTTAGCTTTTTTAAAGCAGGGTAAACCCCGCAGCGGTTGGTTGTTTTGTAGATATGACTGGACATGGCCATGTTTTGCAAATCGCAGTGGCCGCCGGTTTTGATTACGGAACACTGCATGCAGCCGGTGAAGGTGCTAATTCGCAGTTTTCTCTCGTTTTCGAAAGCCGCAGCCCAAGCATCTGAAAATCTAGTATGGCGTAAATCATACGTCGATTTCCAGCCCTCCGCGGCATAGTAATTGTCGGCGTATAAAAATCCATCCGAACTTACATATGCCACAAAGACGCCCGGCTCTGGTCTTCCGGTTGCCCTGACCAATTCCGTAATGGACTGATAGATATCGGGGTTGGAAACTGGATATTTCAGAAACGAGATCGGTCTGCTTGCTTCATAGAGGCGCTTTTCCTTTTCGAGCTTCAGGAGCTCGGGAAGCTGGTCTTCGGACAAGAGAAGTTGCTTATTCTTCTTGACCCTTCCGATGGGAAGAATGTCATTGAGAGAAAAGTCGATGCCATTTTCAGCGCACCACTTTACGACTTGTATCATCTCTTCGATATTGTCCCGGAAAATCAACCCTTGGATTGCAAACGCCCTCTCCTTGTACTTGAGCATGTTGATTATGTTCAAGATCCTTTTTCCTGAAATATGGCGTAAGATTGACGTGCCATTTTCACCATCGAAGCTTAGAACCAGAAAAACATCCTTGGGGATACTGCCCACGTCGATATTTTTTTCTAGTTCCAGCCCGTTGGTCAGGAGATTGCAGCTCAGGCCGATTTCTCTGGCATAAGTTACAATTTTCAAACAGTCTTTTCGCAGCAGTGTGTGTGTCTATCCTCAACCAACCTCCTGAACAGTTTTGATATACTTGAAACATTAAAAAGTAATATCAAAACTATGAGCAAAAAACAAATCGGCGATCTGCAAATACGGCTGCGTCTCCGTTGGATCCAGCAT
>JBBINP010000048.1:0-3409 GCA_037443825.1 Candidatus Moraniibacteriota bacterium | reverse complement strand
ATTTCAGGAATCCGGCCGAGCCGGCCAGTCTTGTGGGAGCTCCGCTGGCTCCTCCGTATATGATGTCTCCGAGAGTCGTCATGGGATTGGCTACGAGAGTTCCCGAAGTCGGAAGGGTGAGAGCCGTATCTCCGGAAGTGGTGAAAATAATGCTGTTTGCCCCAAAATTAAGCGATTTTCCGTCAGCTCCGGCCAGCGTCAAAGAATTGTTTATGGTTAAGTTTTTTCCGTCCACGCCAGAAATAGCGATGGAATTATTGGCCGTCAGCGTTTTTCCATTGGCGATTGTCAGTGTTCCGGTTGTGTCAGTGACAGTGAGACCGCGAACTTTGTCGGCGTTGAAAGCATAGGGTACGGCCGTAAAACGGACGCGCGGAGCCATTTCGCCGTTGCCGTTGAATTCCACGCTCAAATAAATATTGTCTGTATTGAAATCCACCGAACCGGGCAACGCCGTCGCGTCGCCAAGATTGGTCTGAAAAATTCCGTCCGTCACCGGAAGCGATTTGTTGATCTCCGACCAAATGACGGATCCTCCCGGCGCCTGCTGGGCGTATATGCGAAAACTAAAATTATAATTTCCGTTCGGAACGTTGGTGCCGTCGGTATTCACCACTTTTCCTTGGAAGTTTATCTGCTTCAAAATGCCGGTCGCCGCTAGAGCGTTGAAGCGATCCGCGAAAAGCGCGCTCAGAAAAAAAACAAAAGCAAAAACGCGAATCAAAAAAATTCGTTTTGTGTTATTGTTTCTGTTTTCGTTTTTTGTTTGAAAAGACATATTGAAAAAATTATGTCTTCTATGTTGTCGTCTAAAAATAAAAAAGCGGGCGCCACCCGTTTTAATCGTCCGGCCAATATAAAAAAGGCGCGGAAAAACAAAAAAAATGGGCTGTCACCCACCTTTTCGCGAAGCCGTCTTTTGGCTTTACAATATAATTATAGCAGATTTTAACCTAGAAGTCAACTTTCCACTGGATGCTTTTTACGATATCCTCCATTTCTTTTTCCAGATCATTTTTGGAAGACAATGGAGCTGTCAGGGCGATTTCCGCCAAATATCCGCCGCGCGGAATAAAAACGACTTTTTCAAAAAAATCGCCGCCACTTCTGGCAAAAGCCGTTCCTTGTATGTTTTCAATTTGGAATTTTTCTTTTTCATATTGCTGGGAAAAAGTTTCACGCATATGATAGCTGGCGCTGTCTTCCATATTTTTATTTTCCATATTTTCCACCATCACGGCGATTTTTTTTGAATTAATTTCATCCTGGGAAAAAAAGGCGTTTTCCAAAATGACATTGCTTTGATCCGGATTGTCCGCGTGCCTTTTCAGAATATATTTCGCGTTATGTCGGAAAGAAAAATATTTTCCTTCAAAACGCTCAAATATTTCCGGCTGTTTTTCCGCCGGAAAGCTTTCTGTCACGCGGACGTTCCGGCTGACGGACGGATTTTGAAAATAAAGCCAGATGAAATACAACGTCGCAGCCGAAATAACCGCCAAAAAAAAGATGATGATCGGCCAAAAACGTCTTTTTTGACCTGATTTTTGGGGATTTTCCGCCTCATTTGTTTTTTTGCCGTTTTGTTTTTGTCTTTCTCGCATATTTGCCGCTTTTTAAATGATGAAATTTACGGACGCGAAAATATTTCCAGCCGCCAGCCGCATTTTTCGGCTGACATTGTAATTTTCAATCTTTTTTTCCGCGCCGGACGCGAACGGCCAAACAAAGAACCGCGCTTTTTGATTAAGATAAATTTTTTCGGGATAACCGTCAATCCGGCAACGAATTTCATTTTTGCCGATCATACCGCGCGTCAATTGAAAGCTGAATTCACCCGTCTCCCGCCCGCCGATCCCGCCCTGCCGCGCGCGGATAATTTCTCCGTCCGGACGGACCGCTTCGCAATAAAATTTTTGATTTTTGAGAACCGTTTCTCCGTTTGAAATTACGACCGATCCGCGAATAATTTGCCCGATAAATCCAAAGCGCCCGTCGGTTTTAATTTCGGATTTTTCCGCCACCGCTTCCGCGAACCCATTCTGAAAAGGCACTGATGCGGCAACAGCTATTTCCAACTGGCTGGAATTCGCGGCGCCTGAAAAGATTTTAAACGGAAAAAACATACAAACTGAAACAAACCAAAAAAAGGCGTATTTTTTACGCCTCTGAAGCGAAGTTGCCGCTTTGGTTTTTTTCGCCGCTCTTTCTTTTTCGCTTGATTTCGCGCCAGCCATACCCGAACCCGCCGATAATAATTAAACATCCGAGTATAACAGCAAGCGGCAAAAAGTCAATGTTTTTTCTTTCTATAGCAAAATCGCTTTTTTCGTCATGGCGATATTCCACCGAAAGGCGATAGCGTCCCGGAAGATAGGCAATGGCTTTTTTTTTAAGCTTTACGGGAAAAACGCGAAATGTTTCCGGAAGAATCAGTGACGTTCCTTCGTTAATAATTCCTTTTCTGACAACGCGCCCCAGCGGATCGGTTATTTTCACAATTCCGCGCGGAACCAAATAAACGTTTCCGGAATTTTGAAAACGCATTTTCACTTCATTCGGCAGCCAGAAAATATTTTCGCCGGAATCAATGTTTTTAAGGTTTAAACCGTATATTTCTCCGCCGACTTTGCGGGCGAATACCAAGGAAGTGAATGACGGATTGAAAGCGATGTTTGCCGCCTGTTCTTTTTCGGAAACGTTTTTTTCGTTTTCCAATTTCACAAGAATGGCCGCGTAATGGCCGCCCGGACTTAGAGATTCTTTGTTTTCCACCGTCGCCTTGACAATTTGCTTTTCCCCGGGATTCGCGACAAAAGCGTCTTTTTCCAAAGTTATCCAGGAAGCCAAACCGTATTTGCGCTCAAGATCGCTTTCCGCGCCCAAAAAAGCCACTCCTCCGGACTCGTCCAGCGCTCCAAAATCCAAAACTGAAAGGCGAAAAACAGCCGGCAAACCGGTCTGATTGGATATTTCCAGATCAAATTCAACTCTCTCCGCGCCATTTTCCAAAATTATTTCCTGAAAAAACGGCTGAATGGAAAACTCGCCCGCTTTTTCCTGTCCGGCGGCAAAATTCGCCAAAAAAGCCGGAATAGCAAACAGAAAAAATAAAAAAAGGATGATTTTTTTCATAATTGAATTCCGTAAATTTTTGTTTCGCCAATCGCCGCGAGATTATTTATTTTTTCCAAAAAGATTTTTGATTTTCTTGATCCAGTTTTGCAAGGTTGATTTGAGGCCGATAAACATAAAAATGGAAACAAAAAGCGCGGCCAAAATAATCCTCCACGGCACCACCCAGAAACTGACTTCGCCCTCAATGGGCACGTCTCTTTGTCCGTCGTCGTAGACCATCATCAGTTTGGCGGTGTATTTTCCGAATCTGAGTTTGGCGGCGTCTTTGAAA
>JBBINP010000047.1:0-3411 GCA_037443825.1 Candidatus Moraniibacteriota bacterium | reverse complement strand
GGAGGTATGTTTCAATTTTTTCCCTCTCATAAAGGGTCAATGATCTTCCTTTTGGCATAGACATAGCGTTATTTAGAAGTTAACGCTCCAGTATATATCAAAAGGGGCTTTCATGTTTGAATCTAGTTTTTTTTGCCGTTACTAAACCTTTTTTGTCCGAATTATTGACGGAAATATATTGTTTTTGATCCCCATATCCTTTTTCGTCATATGTCATTTTTTTGTTATACGGATCAAAAGAAGAATCCAAAACGCGCCATTCAGCCAATTCAGTCACATCCCGAAGACCAAAGGAAGAATTGCCTTTCTCGCAAACGGCCACTGCTCCAAAATCATTGGGGGGCATGTAATAAGCTCTCAATTGAACAGATTGTCCGGATTTTATTTCTACGCTTTTAGATCCGCCTGATCCTATATATCCTTCCGGACAAATAGCAATGGAAGGCGGACCATATACTTTACTTTCTGCTTGCATTTTTTCATGATCACCGCATTTTTTATGGGAATCCTTAACACTTAAAGAACAGGTTTGATTTTCTTCGGGATAAAGAACAATTGATCCGGATGGAGTTTCCAATACACCACTGCCTAAATTGCCGGTGCAAGAATATTGAATTTTACCGTCAGCATCGTTTTGAGAATTCCAGTGACCAGTAACAGGCTTTCCTTTGATAATTTCCTCTGGATCAAATTTGGCATTGCGCTTGCATTCAGATATGGATGGTTTTTGCGTCAGGCCCATATTTTTATTCTTTGTTTGTTCTGAAAAATTTTGTTTTATTTCACTTACGAAAGATTTTCCATCTTTTGTTTTTTTCATTATTATAATCGTCCCGGCCGCGGCTGAACCGATCGCCAAAGCGACAAGCGCCACCGCCACGGCGGTTTTTGTTTTGGTTGATGTTTGTGTCATGATTTTTGTTTTTTTAGAAGATTAAGGCGAATTTCATCCGCTTTTTTTTAATATACTAAAAAAAACGTCCGGCGCAAGAAAAAGTTATCCACAGGTTGTTTTGTTAGGTGGAAGTCGTGGATGAAAAAACAAAAAAACCGGTTAAAACCGGTTTTTGTCTCTTTTTTTACTTTGCTTTGATAAAAATCTTTTTTGACTTGACTTCTTCGGCTTTCGGAAATATAATTCTCAGAATTCCTTTTTTATAATTCGCCTCGGCTTGATCGGTCTTGACTCCCATCGGTAAAATGATTGAACGCGAAAAAGACCCCTCTCTTATTTCCTTGCGGTAATAATCTTCTCTTTTCACTTCTTTTTTTTCTTCCGTGCGTCCGGAAATAGTCAGAACGTCGTTTTCCACCGAGATGTCAATTTTGTCCTGGTCTATGTCAGGCAGATTCGCTTCCACAATCACGCTGTTTTTTTCCTGACGCACGTCAATAGAAGGAGTGAAATCAACACCCTCCCACGCTCTTTCGTCAAAAAATTTTTCCAGATCCCACATTGGAGACCAGCGCGTTAAACCTCGCGGCATAAATAATCACCTCCCCTTCTAGAAAATATGTTTATTTTAGCTTATATCAAATGAAATAATCAATTTTAAAAATTTATGACTTTACATTATTATACTTTCAATAACGCCGCGATATTTCAAATTTAAAAAAAATTTCATCCTTTCACCACCGCTAGAGGCGCGAGCTCAACCACAACATCCACCAAATCTTTTTGAAGTTCCATTATCTCGTCAATGTCTTTGTACGCCCCTGGCGCCTCGTCCAAATCCATTTTTCCGCGAATAGCATGCAATACCCCTTTTTTATTCAGCCATTCTTTTTCTTTTTCAAGATCAAGAGTTCGTCTGGCCTGATTTCTTCCCAATTTCCGTCCGGCGCCGTGCGAACACGATTCAAAACTATCCGGATTGCCAAGTCCGCGCGTAATATAACTCCGACTGCCTTGCGAACCGGGAATAATCCCTATTTGCCCTTCGCGAGCTTGCGTCGCGCCCTTGCGATGAATCCAGACATTTTCGCCGAAATGTTTTTCCGAAGAAGCGTAGTTATGGGCGATATTTGCCATTTTTTCCAAAAGCAATCTTCCCGGCGCAACTTCTTCCAGAATTTCAGCTATTTTTTCCATCATAAGTTTCCGGTTAGCAAGCGCGAAATTCACGCAATATTTCATTTCCGCTAGATATTTCACACCTTCTTCCGAATCAGCCGGCAAAAAATCCAGCTGCCATTTTATTGGAATTTCGCTTTTCCATTTTTTACGGCCGCCAATCGCCAGTTTGTTGTAATAATCAGCCACTCTTTTTCCTATGTTTCTGGAACCGGAATGCGTCATTATCCAGATGTATCCGTCCGAACCCTTTTGAATTTCAATAAAATGATTGCCGCCACCCAACGTTCCCACCTGTTTTAACGCTCGTTTGAATTGCGAGTTGATGATCGGCATACTTTCTTTTTTTTCAGGCAAAGCGCCTTTTTCTTGTTCCTTCCGATGATGGGAAAATCCGGTTGGTATCGCCGCGCGTATTTTTTCCAGAATCTTTTTTAAATCATCTTGACTGACGCTTTTGAGCGTGGTTTGAGCGGCGCACATTCCGCAACCAATGTCCACCCCGACTGCGTTGGGAACAATGACTTTTTTGGCCGCCAGCACGCCGCCAATCGGCATTCCATATCCCTCATGCGCGTCCGGCATAATCGCGATATGGTGAAAAGCGAACGGCAAATTAGCTAGATTTTTTGCCTGTTCCAGCGCTTTTGAATCGATATTTTTAAGCCATAATTTAATCGGCAGTTTTTCGCTTTTGATAACTTTCTCCATAAACAATGTTATTATACATATTACAACCGAAAAATAAAAAAATCACCCCTGAAGGTGATTTTTGCTGATTATCCGATGGAATTACGCGCGGGATTATTTTACTGTCGCCAAAATATCTTCGTTTTTCAGAATAACATATTTTTTTCCGCCAACTTCAACGTCTGTCCCGCTATAACGGCGAAAAATCACCGACTGCCCTTTTTTGACTTTGATTTCTTTGTTTTCTCCCACGGCGGCTACCTTGCCTTCCTGCGGAGTTTCGCCTGAACTGGTTTCCGGCAAAAAAATTCCTTGCGCGGTTTTTTTCTTGGTTTCATTGATTTCCACCAAAACATTTTCTCCCAACGGCTGGATGTTTGTTTTTTCCATAATTATAAAAAAAAGGGTAAAGTCCTGAATTTCGGACCAGATTATGGTATTATTGTATCATGAAATACCTTTGTCCGAAATGCAAAACTAATACTAAATTTTATCAATTAAAAGATAGACGAATTAAATATTCCAAGTGTCACATTAGAATTTCTCCCAACAAAAAAAGATTTAAAATAGATACGAAAATTTCTAGGTTGGTAGTTTCTGAATTTGCTTTAGAACATTCTACCGAGGTTATTCTCAGCAGAGTTAAG
>JBBINP010000046.1:0-3465 GCA_037443825.1 Candidatus Moraniibacteriota bacterium | reverse complement strand
ATACATACAACAATCTTGAACACTGCGGTTTAAATGGAAAAACACCAAACGAAATGTTACAATTATTTAAAAATACGGAACCGACAAATGTCTGTGTTTAAAACAATGTGCCTACATTCTACCCACAAGTCACCGCCGATATAAACTCCACCGACGGCCAAAACGTCATCCTTTCGATTAGTGGCTCGGGAAACTACTTCGAAATTATTCCCCATCGTCTTGATAGCTTCCCAGAACTGATCATATGACGGAGTAAATTCATCTTTGTTCACTGCTTTATACAAATTTATTCGAAGATTTACATCATATTTATCCAATAATGGCTTGAACTGCTGGAAATAATCAAAATTATTAGCCATTAAAACAGAGACGATGGAAACATTGATGTTATATTTCTTACATCTCTCAATAGCTTTTATAGCGTTTTCAAAGAGATCTTCTTTTTTTCTCCATCGATCATACAATTCCTTTATTGGAAAATCAATCGAAATATCGACATCATCAACAGCCCTTAAATAAAGCAAAAAGCGAGGCTTTGAACTCGCTAATTGCACGATGGCAGGAGTGGAGGGAATCGAACCCCCGCCAGAAGTTTTGGAGACTCCTGTACTGCCACTATACTACACTCCCAATTCAAATTATGTTTATTTGAATTATAGAACTCGCGATAAAAAATTTCAAGCCACTGAAGCTTTGATTTTTTTGTTGAAAAAAATACGAAAGCTATAATCAAAATACCGCTTTTCGCGAAGCAAAAACGGCAACCGACATTCCATTATCCGGTCTCTCCCCCTCCCGCTCCCTTAAAAAAACAAAAAATCATGCGGCATCAATTTATTTTACTTCCTTGTGGGGCGTGTTTTTCCGGCAAAACTTGCAATATTTTTTCAATTCCAATTTTTCTTTAAGTTTCTTTTTGTTGCGTTTGGTGTAATGCGTAACATTTTTGCACGCACCGCATTTTAATTTTACAATGTTTTCTCGCGCCATAATAATTTATAATTAAATTGTTATATACCGCATCGCCTTTTTCCGCATTGAGCCGACTGAGGGATTTGAACCCACGACCTACTGTTTACAAAACAGTTGCTCTACCGCTGAGCTAAGTCGGCCTAAACACGCGAATAAAAACATATTTGTTGTCTGGTAATTTCCGACAGAAATATTCAAAACATCACAATCAAAAAATTTTACAAAAAATCGCTATTTTTTACAATCCCTTATTTTTCTTTTTCAATATCCCGCTTAACGCCAAAAAAAATTTAATCGCTTTTTTTGTGTCTTCTGTTTAAATCCTTATACTAAATAGCTTTTTTCTGTTGTTCTTTTTTCAATAAATTTTCAATTTTTTCTCTTAGTCCCGCCGTCCTTGTCACATAAAGTATATCTTTTTCACCACGACGCACTTCATTTATTATATCAATCAACGCTTTGGGTTTGAAAAAATCCTGAGAACCCTGAATACCGCCGCTTGCTTTTATAACCCTTTCCAGTTCCTCAAAATTTTTTGCTTCAGCAATGCTTTTTTCTGTTTTTTTTATCTTTTCTTCCTGATATTTTTCAAATCCGTCATACAATAAACGAGAAAACTCCTCTAAAGATTCATCATACTTTTCTCCAAACACGGTTTCCCATCCATGCCTTTTTTCATATTCTTCTTGCGCTTTCCATCCTTGCGTAATACTTTTATAATATTCAGAGTTGGGATATTGTTTTAATCCGGTTTCAATTTTTTCTTTGTCTTTTTTTAATTCTTGCCTTTTTTCATTGACCATTTTTTTAAAACTTTCTTTTGTCGGAAAAATATGTAAGAACACTTGCAAATTAATATTTTTATCTTTTTTATATTTTTCATATCCGTCGGGACCCGGGGCATAAGATTCTATTCTCTGCACCGCGCCCGGACGCTTTCTTTCCCGCTCAAACACCGCGTCCATTTTTGAATTTTCTATAATTTCCTGAAAAATCTTTTCAAATTTGGATTTTTCCATAGCATTGTTTTGTTCTTCTCCGTTTTTACCCGATTTTTTCATGTCTTTGCGTTCCCGTTCCATTATTTCTTCAATCTCTTTTCTGTCTCCCATCTCTTCCGTATTTTTCCTTATTTCTCTTTTTATTTCTCCAGTATTAATTTCTTTTTTCAATAAATCAATAACCTTATCGCGAATACCAAATGCTTTGGCGTATTGTAAAAATGTCGCGCTTTCTAATGATTTTTTCATTAATTCCCTATTTTCCTTATTTTTTCGAATACTCATCCTTAACTCTTCCATTTTTTCAATCATTTCCTGGGCGCTGAATTTCCGATTATAATTATAGGTGCTTTTTACTTCACCAATCTTTTCAAAGACCTTATACAAATCTTCAAAATTATCAACTTTGGAAATTTCATTTGCCAAAGTATAATTTTTTGACTCAGTTTTGTTTTGCAAACCGTCCTTTTCCTTATTGTAAACTGCTTCATGCTTATCCATCTCTTCCATTTTTTCAGCCGCTTTTTCTTGAAAAGATTTTAATTTTTCCGCTTTTGCCATTGTTTCGTTTTTTCTTTTTTCTGAAAATAACGAGCTTGATTTCGTGTCAAAGTCAAAACTCATTCCGCCAAGACCGTCATTCACTTCTTTTTTTATCTTCTCATTGTTTTCCAATATACTTTTTATTTCTTCGGCAGAAAAATTTCTTTTAATTGCCATCCCCCCCAACCCTTTTTGAATATCATCGTTTATTTGTCTAAATTTCTCAGCTTTTTGTTTAACTTCTTCTTCCGATTCCGGCTTATCAATAAACATACCCCCTAATCCATTTTTATTTTCCATAAAATTGAAATTCTTTTTAAGATTTTGAGTTATTGGTTTTTTAATTCTAAATTCATTCGCTTTTGTTTGCATTTTTTTAATGTCCGCCTCAATATTTTTCTCAAGACCTGAAGTGTTAATTCCAGATCTTTTGTTTATTTCTTTTAATTTTTCTAGATCATTTTTTCTTGACGTTAAAATTTCCGTTACCGACTCATGTGCTTCAGCGGACTTGTTTTCTGTAATTTTTCCGGATTTTTTATCTCCTTCCATTTCATTCAGTCCTTCAAGTATAGATTCAAGCATAGAATCAAAATTTCGTTCTATTTCACGCAAAGCATCGTCCAGTTTTTCATCCGGTTTTTCGTTTATATCCGCTGTGTCTCTTATTTCACCTCTGTATTCAGAAAATTCTCCAAAACCCATATTAACGCATTATTTTATCTTTATAAAAACAAAAAGCCGTTTTAACGCTTTAATATAGTAACATGTCATTGTTTTTTTAGCAAAAAAAATACAAAAAAAACAACACTAACATTATGTTGGCAGGTACCCCATATACTAGACACGGATTCTCAGATATAATCCAAAACATATGGGCAACACAAAACACAACTATCGCATTTCAAGCGATGTAAAAGAACAGGTTTTAAAAAGAATCAAAGATGAA
>JBBINP010000045.1:0-3818 GCA_037443825.1 Candidatus Moraniibacteriota bacterium | reverse complement strand
CTGCATTTATACCTCGGAGAATACGTCTGGAGATACAATCACAAACTATTAAATTTAAAAGAGCAAGAAAATATATTAAACAAGCTAATTTCTGACCATATCTGGTCCGGAAAATGAAACTTTACCCTTATCTATCAATCCGGGGAATACATTGAATTTTCCTATGGTCGTGGCGGGAGCTGGATCGATCCGATGTGCTCGGTTTACAAACATCCCGTTGGCGCCGAACCTAACAATACCCGCTTTAGGGTCAAATTGGGGGAAAAAAGGATTTGCCCGCATCAAAATGCCGGCGATCCCATAATCACTGGCGTGGAGAAAATCGGTGGCAACGCTTATCGCATTTTTATTGATTTTACCCGCCTGCCGATTGTAAATTACAGGCAATTATTTGTTCATGGCCAGAAGGCTCCAAATGATGCCTGGATGGATTATCCTGTCACGGACAATTATCCGTGCTTTTATACGGATGTTGTCTGGCCATCCGGATCGGAGCCATTTGAATTTTCATTTGGCGTCGTGAAGGATGATGGATTGACCGAGTGATTGATCCCACAAGGTCAAAATTTTTATGTAAAGACCATCTGTGTCTTTATCTTAACTAGACAAAGGCGCAGAAACATAGGCGGGTGTTGGATTTGTCCGGCACCCGCTATTTAAATTTTGTTTTGACGCCGGATATTTTTTTTGGTAATATGGAATAGTTGATTTTCTTTATTATTCTGTCTTTTCTCATTTGAGCAAGATGGGTTGAATGTGTTTCTAAAAAGCTAAAAAAGAAAGAAAATCGCGAAAAAATAATTAAAATATTCTTTTTGATTTTACTTTTCAATCAAGTAAGAAAAACGAGGATATTTTTTGCGGCAATGTCATTTTTATCAAAAATCTTTGGTTCCAATGAAAGAGAAATTGTAAAAATCAAACCATTGGTCGGGAAAATAAACTCCTTCGTGCCGGCAGTTGCCAAATTATCCGATGAAGAGCTGAAAAACAAAACATCGGAATTCGGGGAGCGTCTTGAAAAGGGCGAAACAAAAGACGATTTACTGCCGGAAGCTTTTGCGGTGGTGCGCGAAGTTTCTGGCCGCGTAATTCAAGAGCGGCATTATGACGTCCAGCTTTTGGGCGGCATCGTTTTGCATCAGGGAAAAATAGCTGAAATGAAAACGGGCGAAGGAAAAACCCTGACCGCGACACTTTCAATTTATCTGAATTCTCTTGATAGTAAGGGAGTGCACGTGGTGACTGTCAATGATTATCTGGCGAAACGCGACTGCAATTGGATGGGAGCGATTTTTCATAGACTGGGATTAAGCACGTCCTGCATCGTTCATGGCACTTCATATATCTACGAACCCAAAATAATTGATCTTGATAATGTGACAGTTGAAGCGGAAAATCTCAAATCAGTTTCCCGCAAAGACGCTTATGCCGCTGATATCACCTACGGCACCAACAACGAATTCGGTTTTGATTATTTGCGCGACAATATGGCGCAAAATATTTCACAAATGGTTCAACGGGGACTCAATTACGCGATTGTGGACGAAGTGGATTCCATTCTTATTGACGAAGCGCGCACGCCTCTTATTATTTCCGCGCCTGACACGGAATCCACGAAACTTTATCAGCAATTCGCCCGCGTCATTCCCCGTCTCAAAGAAAAAGAGCATTATCAGTTGGATGAAAAGCAAAAAGCCGTTGCATTGACTGAAAAAGGCATGGCTCATGTGGAAGAGGCGCTGGGAGTCGGCAATATTTATGAAGCCGGGAAAATGAGTTATGTCCATCATCTGGAGCAATCGCTAAAAGCCCATGTTATTTTTAAACGCGACCGCGATTATGTCGTCAAGGACGGCGAGGTGATTATTGTGGATGATTTTACCGGCCGGCTTATGGTTGGACGGCGCTATAGCGAGGGATTGCATCAGGCCATTGAAGCCAAAGAGGGGGTGGAAGTTCAAAAAGAATCGCGGACACTGGCGACGATAACTTTTCAAAATTATTTCCGGATGTATAAAAAATTGGCCGGCATGACGGGAACGGCAATAACCAGCGCGGAAGAATTCGCAAAAGTTTACAAACTGGAAGTGACGGAAATTCCGACCAATAAACCGATGATAAGAACTGATTTGCCGGATATTATTTATAAAACCGAAACTGGAAAATTTCAGGCAATTGTGGAAAAAATAAAAGAAATTCACGCGACCAAACAGCCGGTTTTGGTGGGAACGATCGCTATTGAAAAATCGGAATATTTAAGCGCGCTTTTGGAGCGGGAAGGAATTCCTCACCAGGTTTTGAACGCCAAGCATCATGAAAAAGAAGCAATGATTATTGCCGGAGCCGGACAAAATAAAGCGGTGACAATCGCTACCAACATGGCGGGGCGGGGCACAGACATTAAATTGGGACCGGACGTTAAAGAACTGAGAGGTCTTTTTATTCTCGGCACGGAACGTCATGAGGCGCGCCGAATTGACAATCAGCTTCGCGGTCGTTCCGGACGGCAGGGCGATCCGGGTATGTCGCAATTTTTTGTATCACTGGAAGACGAGCTTATCCGGCGCTTTGGAGGCGATCGCATTAAAAACATGATGGACTCGCTGGGTTTGCCGGAAAACGAACCGATTCAGAACAAAATCATTTCCAAATCCATTGAGAGCGCCCAAAACAAAATAGAAGGTTTTAATTTTGACATTCGCAAGCATGTTTTGGAATATGACGACGTAATGAACAAACAACGGGAGGTTATTTACAAAAAACGGCATGAAATTTTGGAAAAAAGCGAAATTAAAAATGAAATTTTTCATAATATTTCAGAAGAACTGGAAAAAATCATCTCTTTTTTTTGTGTCGGCGGCGAAATTGACTGGAATGTTAAAGGCATGATTTCCGAAATTAATTCAATTTTTGCTTTAAAAGACGAAGATGAGAAGCAATTGAAATTAATTCGTTCCGACAAATCAAAGAATGAAGCGGAAAAAAAGAGCTTGATATTGGAATACCTGACGGGTGTTTCAAAAAAAATTTATGCCCAAAAAGAAAAAGAAATAGGAGGGGAAGTAATGCGAAAAATTGAAAAAGCCGTTGCGCTTCAGACAATTGATAATTTATGGATGAATCATCTAGACGACATTGACAACTTGCGTACCGGTATCGGATTGCGCGGTTACGGACAGCGCGATCCTTTGGTGGAATATAAGCGCGAAACATTTAATTTGTTTTCCAATCTTATTGAAAATATTCGCCAGACAATAATAAAAACCATTTTTAAAATTTCCGTCGCCGCGCCGGCGGAAGATCCAGCGCGGGCGCGAAATTTGCAGTTCAAAGGCGCTGACGAAAATGTCGGCCAATTCCAGCAAGAATCAGAAAGGGAGAATTTTTCCCACGTTGGACGTGAGCAAAAATCAGCCGATCGTCCGCAAAGCCCTATAATAAACAAAAATAAAGTGGGAAGAAACGATCCCTGTCCTTGCAATTCGGGGAAAAAATATAAGAAGTGTTGTGGGAGGCGCTGACCCATTAGAAGTCAAAATTTAGCCTTTCAGAGACCTAGTCGAAATGACTAGGTTTTTTTGTTTTTCCCCTCGCTAAATGGCGGGGTTCCAAAACACCTCCTTGTTCCTAGGGAATCTCCGGACTGCGAAAATCTCCGCCGCCTTCAAGCGGCGCGGAAGCGTTGGCGTCGTGTTTCAAAAGATATACTAGATTCAAACATGAAAGCCCCTTTTGATATATACTGGAGCGTTAACTTCTAAATAACGCTATGTCTATGCCAAAAGGAAGATCATTGACCCTTTATGAGAGGGAAA
>JBBINP010000044.1:0-3822 GCA_037443825.1 Candidatus Moraniibacteriota bacterium | reverse complement strand
TCATTTCCACAGCCACCTTGGTTTTGAAAGCAGCCGAGTGTTGTCTTTTGATATTCCCCATATTTTTGCAGATTAACGATTCTTGAATCTATCTTAGCATGCTGTCCAGTTTCTGGGGGAAAGTATATGTTCGAGGGTCTAACTTAGCACGTTAGATGCCTCGCAGCTCTGCTGCGGGGTAATTCATTTTTTTACCGGCTGTTATTCTTTAATGATTGCAATTTCAATCCAGCGTCGGTTTTTAAGCGTTTCCAGTTTTCCCGCGCTTTCTTTTTTTCCCGCGCGTTCATTTTGCTCCAGCGGAAACAAGCGGCGGCGGCAATCATAGCGGCATTGTCAACGCAATAATCAAAGACAGGCAAGGAATATTCAACATCCGGCAAATTTTTTTCCACCTCTTCTTTCAGCTGTCCGCGAAGCTCCTGATTGGCAGAAACTCCGCCGGCCAGCATTACGGTTTTGGCGCCGTATTGCCGGGCGGCGCGTATGGTTTTGGCGACCAAAACATCAATAACCGCTTGCTGAAATTCATGCGCCATTTCGGCGATCGGCAACCGAGAATCGGAATCTTTCGTTTTTTTGTTTTTTTCCAATTCTTTAAATTTGTACAAAACCGCTGTTTTTAATCCGGAAAAAGAGAAATTGAAATTATTCTTGTTCAACATCGGCCTGGGCAAATAAATGGAACTTTTCAATTCCTTTTGGTTTTTGGCATTCGCGATTTCAGACTTTCTTTCCGCGGCTAACCGCGAAACAGCCGGTCCCCCGGGATAACCCAATCCCAAAATCCTCGCGACCTTGTCAAAGGCCTCGCCGGCCGCGTCATCCAAAGTCTGTCCGACAATTTTGTATTGCAAATGATTTTTCATGAGCACTAACTGCGTGTGTCCGCCGGAAACCACCAGACACAAAACAGGAAAATTGAAACCGGATTTTGTAGATTTGAAGTTCGCGCCGATAAAGTTCGCGTATATGTGTCCTTCAATATGGTGTATTCCCAAAAGCGGTTTTTTCCAGACATAGGACAATGTCTTGGCGGCGCTAGTTCCGATCAAAAGCGCCGGAATAAGTCCGGGTCCGTTAGTAACGGCTATCAGATCAATTTCTTCAACAGACGCCTGACTTTCCGCGAAAACTTTTTCCAGCACAGGAATTATGTTTTTCACGTGTTCCCGTGCGGCCAGATTGGGAACTATTCCGCCCCAGCGAGCATGAATTTTCACCTGGGAAGAGATAACATTGGAAAGAACGCGAATTCCGTTTTGATCAGCTTCCGCGAGCGAAATTCCCGTTTCATCGCAAGACGTTTCAATACCCAACACCCGCATAAAAATATTTGATTAATTGATTATTTTGAGTTATATTTAGTGTTACCACGCAATTATACCACAACGGGTCCGGAAAGCATATTTAATCTTTATTTTCCGGATGTTTTGCGGCAAACCGCGGCCAAAAACCCGCTTAAACATATTCAGGATGAAAAATCCAAAAACTAAAAAAATTTCTCCCGATCTCAGCGACAGCCAGCTCGTGATTTCGCTTCGCCGGAAACGTTTGTCAGTGGAACAGGAAATCGTCCGCCGCTACCAAAAAAAATTATTTTCCTATCTTTACCGCCTGACAGGCAATCGGGAAGAAGCGGAAGATATTCTGCAAACCGTTTTTTTCAAAGTTTTCAGAAATATTGAATCATTTGACGCCAGAAAAAAATTTTCTTCCTGGATTTATCGGATTGCCCACAATGAAGCGGTAAATTTCATCAAACGCCAGAGCGGAAAGCGTTTTGTTTCCTGGGATGAGATGCTGACTGACCGGATAAAAGCAGAAATAAAAACCGCCGAAAAAGATCCGCTAGAACAATGTATTGGAAAAGAAAAACGTAAAAAAGTGCGCGCCGCTTTGCAAAAACTGCCTGAAAAATACCGGCAAGTTCTGGAAATGCGTTATTTTCAGGAAAAATCATATGAAGAAATCGGGAAGATTCTGAAAAAGTCAGTCAACACCGTTGGCACGCTTATCAACCGGGCCAAGAAAAAACTGCAGACGGTTGCGGGGGATGATTTGATTAAGTGAAAATTCTGTTATATAATTGCCAATGTTGCTTTTGTTTTCAAAACATCAGGCCAAAAAATAATTTTCGGCGCTATCGTCTAGTGGTCAGGACAGCAGGTTTTCATCCTGTAAACCGGGGTTCGATTCCCCGTAGCGCTACCGGATTAAAAAATTAAAGCAGAAAAATAAAAATTTACGAATAAATTTATCCATTCCGGCGTAGCTCAGCGGTAGAGCAGGTGGCTGTTAACCACTTGGCCGTAGGTTCGAATCCTACCGCCGGAGCCAGATAGGACGACTGCCAGCAATGGCAGTTGTTTTTGTTTGTGCGTCTGCAAGATTTAGCACTAAATCAAAGGGTTTTTTGAGTTCAAAGGATAGGGTTTTACCTTCAACAACTGGGTTCTGAAGTATGTAATTCAAAAATGCTCTTTTTCCTGCAACTTCAGAACTATTTTCAAATATGGTCTTTGCTCTTCTTGCTACCGAAAGCACCATAGCAACTGTCGTTTGGTAATCATAGTCTGCCTTATTGTGTTCTGACATTTCAATTTCCAAAGTTTGAACTTGGTCTTTATATTCTTGGTGTTTCTTGTCATATATATCCTTAGTAATACTCTGGTCTAAAAAAGCCTCAAGAAGTCTGTCTTGTTTCTCAATTAGCCTGTCGTGCTCTGCTCTTATTCGGCTTATCTGTGCCTTATGGAATACAAGTTCAGTTTCAGTGCTTTTTCTTAATTCATCAACAAGGTCATTTTGCACTTCTTCGGTTATGCTCTCAAAACGCTCCAAAACCTCATAGACGGGATTTAGCAGGTCTTTTTCTGGTATATATACTCGCTTGCAAATGTGCTTTGCGTTAGTGCAAGAATAGTAGGTAAAAGTCTTTCCACTTTTCTTTGTCTTTATCTCGGCACTCATTGAGCATCCGCAATTTTGACACTTGAGCAAGCCCTTTAGCACAAAATCCCTGGAAAGAGCCTTGTGGGGCGAATTTTGACGTTTTATACGTGTTTCTTGGCATCTTTCAAAGAGTTCTTTGGTAACAAGCCTAGGATATCTATGTGGGTATGAACCGTATTTTTTTGATACTGCTATACCGCAATAAAAGGTGTCTTTGAGTATGTTTTCAATCAGACTCTTTGAGGGCTCAAAACCTTTTTGACTTCTTAATCCAAGCCTTATCATTTTTTGGCGTATTGTTTCAAGAGAATAATTGCCAGTTGCATAAAGCTCAAACATTTTTTGAACTAAGTGTCCTCGCTCTGGGTCAATAATAATATCCTTACGCAACCTTTTTTCTGCGTCCAGTGAAACATTCAAATAACCCAAGCGGACTGCTCCTGTCCATTCACCATCTCTTCTTTTCTGCTCAAATCTTCTTTTCACGTTGTCGCTTATGGCATCAGAGTAGTATTTTGCTAAACCCAAACTCATACCAAATTGAAATTTTTCAACGGCAGACATTTGGTTATTGATTATTTGCCCGTCTGAAACAAAGTGAAGCTCTATTTTATCGGTAACAGCCATCTCATAAAGTGTTGCAACTCGTTTATCAAAGATACTTCTGGAAAGCCTGTCCACTTTATCAAAGCAAACAGCCACCTTTTCTTTGGTGGCTATTTTTTGCACATACTCAATTGTCTATCCTCAACCAACCTCCTGAACAGTTTTGATATACTTGAAACATTAAAAAGTAATATCAAAACTATGAGCAAAAAACAAATCGGCGATCTGCAAATACGGCTGCGTCTCCGTTGGATCCAGCAT
>JBBINP010000043.1:0-4340 GCA_037443825.1 Candidatus Moraniibacteriota bacterium | reverse complement strand
TTTGAACTATGTCTGTGATGTGGTTCAAATCCATCGGAAAGCCGCTATCCGTAAATTTCGAATACTGCAACTAAAAGACTATTCCCTGCCGGAAGAACGTGGTTGAAAAGTATTTTACACACCTGACAGTATTGCGGCTCTAAAAACAGTCTAGGAAGCCTCCAGTGAGATTTGCGGGGAGCTTCTGCATCCGGTGATTGGCGAGTATGTGGAAATTTTGCAAAGAGATAAATTATGGAAACACGCAAATTCGGCCACGGAAAAATTAATTCTAATGAGCGAGGCAACCGTCAAAAGAAAAGTTGGTAGCTTCATGAAAGCACGTCATTCACGAAAAGGGATATCTGCCACTAAACCATCCCAGTTAAAAGAAATCATTCCAATTTTCACCGGACCGTGGGCAGACAAGCCAGCTAGTTACGGACAAATTGATACCGTACATTGCGGCGGCAGTCTGCTGGGAGATATGATATTTTCAGTAAATTACACCGATGTAGCCACACTCTGGGTTTCCTTTGGTGCCCAGTGGAACAAAGGCGAGAGAGCAACTAAAAAATCATTGCAACGAATCAAGGAAAAAGTACCATTTACAATTCTGGGCATGCATCCGGATACCGGCAGTGAATTTATCAATTACAATTTGAAAACTTGGTGCGATGAAGAAAAAATTGAGCTCACTCGTTCTCGACCCGGGCACAAAAACGACAACGCTTATGTAGAACAGAAGAATGGACATGTGCTACGAAGATTCATGGGCTATTCCAAATTTGATTGTCCTGATCTAGTTGGTTTGATTCAGGAAATGTATGATTTGCTGGAAATTTATCTCAATCATTTTGTGCCATCGCGCAAGTGTTTAGAGAAAATCCGGATCGGATCAAAATACAGAAAGAAATATGGGCAAGCCAAATCGGCTTACCGGAGAGTTTTAGAACACGTACAAATTGACGCGGTTGTTAAAGAAAAACTAAAACAAGAACATGAGAAACTCAATCCTTTGATTTTAAAAAGAGAAATTGATAAGATGATTGAAGAAATATTTAAACTACAAAGAGACTACCGTATCGCTAGTTCTGAGAAAAAATCCGACTAACTTCTTGGTAACATTTATTTATGATCTATCTCGTTGTCTTCCATGCCGTATTTTTTTAACAACTCAATTTTTTCCACAAGAGTTGATTCCTTTATCGGCAATAAAACATTGGGAATGATTTTTCCTCCAACACGAATACCCTTTGCCGCCGGCCAAAATAACCGCTTGGTGCAAAAAAGCATTTTTTAAATTCTTTTTGAATAATAGTTTCAATGGCATTGGAACGATTCCTGATTTTTTGTCCGTCAATAATTGAATCCGCTTTGGATATCACGTCCTTGCGAATAGTGATTGCAATACCGTTCTCTACGCATAAAATTTGAATATCAAATTTCTAGATAATCACCGGCAAGCCGCCCAAATCTTCCTTCTGAACTGATTTGTAATTCGAATTTTTTTTGAGCGCCGGTTTGCCGTCGCGCTCCACGACATAATACGCAAAGCCGCGCATTTTTTTCACCGGCTCGTAATCGGCGTGTCCCGGAAAACTGGTCGGATCGCGGTCCTCAAAATCCACCGGGCTGTCGTCAATAGTGACAAAATAAGCGCTTCCCGTGTTCACCACCAAATGCCCGAATTTTTCCGGCATAAAAACCTTGTCGCCGGATTTTACGGAAATGGCCCTGAATTCTTCCACTATGTCTTCAATCACTTCTCCATTTTCATTTTCGGCAAGCTTCTGAAGCAACGCCACGCCCTCGCCGTAAACGATCCAATAATTTTCGCTGAGTCTGCCCACATGATAGTGTCCGTACGTTTTTACGTATTCTCCGGAAATTGTTCCCGGTTCCCAAATGGTGACATTTTTTTGATCCACTCCCCCACGAATCATATAATAATGTATGTCCGGTCCGATGCCGACGGGATCCATCAAGACATCACGCATTTTTTCATGCGTCCGCGCCGCGTAATGCTTGGAAACGTTTTTGAAGTCAATATTCATAGCGATAAATTAACCTTTGTTAATTTTTACGTTTGCGCTTCAAGTTATTTTTTAAGCACTCTTTTTGTTTTCACATACCACTTATTCACGTCAGCGAACCGCCAGGAAGAGGTATTGACATTTTGAATTTCAATGCCTTTGACATCAGTACTTACAGGATAGAGATATTTTTGGCTATAAAGAAAAATAGCCGGCAAATCTTTCGCCAGTATTTTTTGGAATTCTTTGTATTTTTCAATTCTCGCGTTTTCATCAAGTTCCTGCCGCGCCTTTTCCAATAACTCATCCGCTTTTGTATTTTTAAACAAAGAAAAATTCACGCCCGGATCTTCGCGCTGGCTGGAATGCCAAAAAGAATAAGGATCAGGCGTAAAGGTTACGGCTTGGCCGATAAGAAGCGCTTGATATTCGCGAGGGCGAATATAATTCTGTTGAATGTCGGAAGAAGTCAATGTGTTGATATTCACTTTGGCTCCCACACGTTCCCACTGGCTTTTCAAAATTTCAGCGGTTCTGACAATTTCCGGCCAGTCGGTGGTTATTAAATCAAACTCCAGCTTATGTCCGTCTTTTATGCGCATTTTTTCATTTTCGTCATATTTCCAGCCGCTTTCATCCAGAATTTTATTGGCTTTTTCCGCGTCTTTTTCATATTTTTCAATTCCATTTTCATACTCTTTCATCGGAGTAAAAAAAGGAGAGAAAACAGGAAGTCCTTTTCCTCCAAAGACGGCGCCAATAATTTCCTGGCGATCGACGGCATAAGCCAATGCCTGGCGCACTTCGCTGTTCGCCAGAGCCACGCTTTTGGTTTGATTAAAAAAAACAGCGAAATATCTGGGAACAAAAAATTCATAAATACGCGTGCTAACCCCATTTTTCAGACTTTCCATCTTGTCAGGCGGCAAATTACTCATCCCCCTGATTTCTTTTTTGTTATACGCCGCTATCAAATCATCTTCGTTCGGATAAAAATTAAAAACAAAATCAGAAACGTACGGTTCGCCCGCGAAATATCCGGAAAACGCTTCCAAACGATAGGAAAGAATATTTCCTCTGGAATCCTTTTGAAAATCGACAAAACGATACGGACCGGATCCGATCGGACGCAAATTCACATCAGCCAAAGCGAATTTTTCCGGCGAGATATTTTCCCATACGTGTTTTGGTAAAATTCCGACCGTTAAGTTGTTAAGAAAGCCAAAATACGGATTTTTTAAAACAAATTCCAGCGTTTTCCCGTCTTTTTGGCTCACCTCCACTCCCTGCCAGTTTTGACGCAATGGAATTTTATAAGCCGGATCGCGAATGATATTAAAAGTAAACAAAATATCGTCCAATTCGAGTTTTTCTCCGTCATGCCACAAAACATCTTCCCTTATTTTCACGGTATAAGTTTTTTTATCTTCGGAAATCTCATAACTTTCAGCTAGATTTTGAACAATGCCGCCTTCTTTATCATATTTAAACAAACCGGAAAAAATCAGTCGCGTTAAATCGGCATCCGCGTCACTGGCTTGGAAAAAAAGCGGATTGATGTAAAGCGGGTTTCCAATGACACCCTCGCTGTATTCCCCTCCTTTTTTGGGAACCGGCACTGTCAGATTTTCATAAAGATAATTAAACCAAAAAAAGGACAGCGAGAAAATAATCAAACAAACCGCAAAAATGAAAACTTTGTCTTTAAAACTCAGAAACTGGCTTAATTGCATCCAGTTTTTCGGAAGAAAAAATTTCAATTGTTCTTTTCGAATACGAATATGTTTTTTATTGGTTAATTGTATTTATTTGACAAAACAAAACCGGCAATAGCCAAAATAAGAAACAACAACGACATTAAAACAGAAGAATAAAACAAGAATTTTTCAAATCCCCTTTTGGTGTAATAACCGCCAAAATCTCCTCCGAAAGTCGCACTCAAACCCGCTCCGCGATTTTGCAATAAAATGGAAATTATCAGTAAAACAGAAACTAGAATTTGTAAAATATTGATGGTTTTCATATTTTGTGGTTTAATTTTCAGCCGATCAGATTTACGCTTTTACAAACAAAAAACATTCTTTTTCGCCTGCGCGCAAAATCACACCCGCGACCGCATGGAATAATAACAAACTTACACCAGTTTACCAAAACAAAAACATTAAGTCAATCTAACAATTAGATCACCAAAATCCTGACTGGAAGTTGATTTTTGCATCACTGCTTTAAAAGAAGCTTTAAAAATTGCCGTGCCTGATTACCACAATTCCGACCAAGGCAGCCAATTCACCGCCGAAGAGTACGTTGCGGTTTTGAAAAACCATC
>JBBINP010000042.1:0-4920 GCA_037443825.1 Candidatus Moraniibacteriota bacterium | reverse complement strand
CAATAGAAACATAATAATTTTTTGTTTCTCTATAATTTTTCATATTCCGAATGAAAAATTTTTATTATTATACTTCGGCGCCAAGCGCGCCTCCAGTTTCGGACTCATCCAGGAGAAAGTGTTTTTGAGTTTGATTCTTTCCATGGGACAATTATAGCATGGAAATATACTTGACAAAAGACCTTGTTGTAATATAATCTACTGATTGTAAACTCATGCCCAATTATTGCAAAATAATGTCATGCTGAACTTATTTCAGCATCCAAACATCAGCAAAACTGGAATTAAATCCCGAAATAATTTCAGGATAACATAAACAGGGCAGACATTTGACAGCTTTAATAAGGCATAACTAGAATAATTAAGTGCTAGTTGTGTGAATCGCACATTAAAAACATAAAAAAATATAGGAGGATGCCATGAAAAAAGTAACCGAAAAGATAGTTGAGAGAATTTTTAAAGAGAGAAGTGTCTCTAATATTCAAGATTTAGTTGAAGGAAAAGTGAAACCCACGGAATTACAACCATTATTGTTGAAAGTGTATGAAACTTTTGCAAAAAAAATCAGGGCGATTGATTTGATAAAATACTATAATAATCGCTTCACTAACCCCTGCGATATTGATCAAAAAGAAATTGTAAATTTTGACAGTATAATCCTAAATTCTGTCCCTGAAAAGTTTTCATCAATTGAGATTGCTCCTGTCCTGCCCTTGGGATCTAACAGTTCTTTGTCAAAAATCAGCCAGAAAAATGTTTTATCGGCAGTCAGAAATGTAGAAGTAGTTGCTGATGCAACAATTGCTCTTTCGCTTGAATGCGCAACCCGAAGAGCCAAATTGCTTCAATTAAACCCAAGGAGTGTAAAAGATGTAAATCTATGCACTAGTCATCGCTGTATCAGATTACAGCAATTTTCAAAAAAGCTCGGATTTACTCCCCATTTTAAATTATTTGCTGTTTGCACTGCCGGAAGGGATATTGGAAATATGGAATTTGAGCTTGAAAAAATCAAAGAGCACATTCAACTATATATTAGTGTCTTGGAACAATCAAAATCCAGCACGTATGATGCTAACAATGTTACAGTAAGTTTTTCTGATATCCAAATAGCAGAAAATATCATTGTCAATCAAGATATAGGCAAGGATAATATTAAACATTTGACTCAGGCTAGAAACTTTGATCTCTTTGATTTCGGATCAATAATGCTGCCATCCAGAACAGACAAAATTGATAGCATTCTTATAACGGCTGGCGAAAAATATTTTTCAAAACAATTAATCAATTCCCTGTTTCAAACACAAAAAAGAATACTGGAAGATCTTAAAAGTTGCCACCCTCAAGTTGTGTTCAATTTCGATTTAAGCAGAATTGCAGGCATAGGATACTATACCGGTTTATGCTTCAAAATTACTGCTAAAAATAAGAATGGCCTTGAATTTCCTCTTGTCGACGGAGGATTTACTGACTGGACGCAGAAACTTCTTGGAAATAAGAAAGAAAGATTGTTAACAAGCGGATTTGGAAGTGAGTTGTTCTGCAGAAATTTCAAGAAGTAAAATTATGGAGTAATTGAAAACAATTCTTGACTAGAATCAAGCTTAATCTTGGATCCATAACGGAGAGTAATGATTGGATCAGTGTGCCCCATATTGACATTATACAATATGGGGTAATTTTTTTCTCCCGCGCACCTTAAAATTATTTTTTTTAAATCATCAACTGATTTTTCTAAATAACTGAAAGGACGGCCAATAATTAATCCTCTTATGTTATCAAACAGTCCCAGATTATCAAGATCAGTCAGATATGAATCAACATTATCAAGAGACATTCCCTCATGTGGAGAATTGCCTTCCGGAATATCAAGAAAAAATATTTTTCCATTAGGATCGCGCCAATATTTCGTTCCTGCCAAATGATTAACAGACGGAATAGCCCCCCCCAACAATTCACCTTCGGCGCATCCTGCCGATAGCCATTCGTGCCCACTATTATTTTTTAATTTTCTTGCTCTTGTTTCGTCTTCCCTTTTGAACCAATCAAGAAACTCCTCTGTCCATGTTTTTGATGGCTCAATGTTATAGGCATTGTTATTTTCATTTTGCAAAAGACTTTTGTTGAAATACTCGAGAGTATAATCAAGGATTTTCGGATATTCTCCAAATTGCGTCATAACGCAAGGACCATAATATGTGGCCAAATTAGATTGTGATTGAAACGCATAATGCAAAACCGTATTATCAGAATAACCAATAAATATTTTAGGGTTATTTTTAATAAGGATGTAATCAATATATTTCAATAATTGATTACTGTGATTGCCGCCAATCGTGGCCATAATCATTTTGACTTCGCGATCAAGAAACATTTCATGGATATCACTGATTCTTTCTTCAATAGATGTGGAAACATAACCCGCATTTTTTAAGGCATTTTTCGCAATTTTAACTCTATATCCCAAATCTTCAAATAATTTTTTGGCTCGCTCAATCCTATGTCCGGCAAAAGGCGCCAATCCCGCAGAAGGACTTATAAAACCGACTGTATCGCCTTTATTTATTTTTTCAGGAATGATTAATTTCATATTTGATTTAATTTTTAAATGCTACTGCAAATATATTCATCCCTCTATTTGCAACAGATGGCAAACTGTTATATTTCATTTCCAGCTCGAAAACTTTTTTGAAAAAATATTCTTTTTCAAGAGCAGCTGAAATTCTGCTCTTTTTTACATTTCCGGGATCAAAATCTTCCTGGCCTGGCTGGACAAAAACAGGAACGCCATAAATCTTGTTTGGTGTAAATCCTGCCTGCACCAAATCATTTTCTAAAATTTCCTTTGAAAAAATATTTAATTTTGGCACACGCTTGCTCCACCTTACTATTTTTTCTTTGTACAATATATCCAATTCTTCGATATCGGTACAGTAATTATTAATTTTTGAGGATATGGCGTTGTAAAAACCATGTCCCATTATAATTATTTTTCCGCCCTTCTTTAAAACTCTGCGCATCTCATTAAGCGCTTTTTCTTTTTCTAGCATAAAACTGATGATTATTTCAAATTAATTCCGCCCTTTTTCATAATTTCTTTCGTGCCCATCTTCAATAATTCTTTCCATTTTATGTTTTTGTTATTTTTCCTAAAAGATTTAACTAAATATGATCCCAACTTATACCCTGCCCAACGCGGAATTTTTACAGTTCCATAAAACCATTCATCGTGATTATATTTTTTATCATTATTCTTGTTTCTTTTTCTTGCTATACTCAATAATTTTTCTAACTCTTTCTCGGAAAAATTACACCAAGGAGCTTTAAATCCACTCCATTTTTCTTCAGCAAAAACAGAAGCCAATCCCTCTGTAACTATAGCATCCATAAGACTAATTCCATACCCTGTATACTGCCACCTAGAAGCATGGTTCATTTCATGATAAATAGTTGCTGGAATTATATTGTTAATAATTTTACTCAATTCGTTTTTCTTTCTCTTTGTGTCTATGTATATATGAATCCAGTCTTTTGACGGAGTATACCCGCCTTCACCAGTTTCCGGAGTTACGAAATTAGGGTTTGAATATACAGTAATATTTATCAAAGGAACGCCTAAAACTAAGCCAGCTTTTTTAGCATGTTTTTGAATAATTTCTTTTAGCGATTTGATCTCTTGCTGCGATAATTGATTTTCGCTTGTAAGAAATTGTATATATATTTTCGTACTCATATTATTTATACTTAATATAGGATGGTTGTACTTCCCCCATTTCTTTAGACACCAACCTTGTTAACTAAATTGTAATTCGCGACCGCCAAATTTGCAAATTCCTGCGGCGGCATCTTGAGGGCGGTGTGAATCCGCTCGTTATTGTATTGCCAGACAGTCTGATATATTTCATAAACCAGCTCGCCCAGCGTTTTAAATCTCGACGGATCGCCCAGGTCAATTTTAAATTTGTCATAAAACGATTCCTGATAACCGTTTTCCCAGGGGCAACCCGGAGCGGAACGGGAAATATCTATTCCAACAGTTTCCAGGGCTTCAACGAAAATTTCCGAGTTGTATTCACTGCCGTTATCGGAATGGAATATATTTGGCCTGGGATTGCCATGGAGAGCATTCATAAAAGCGGACAGGACCAGTTGGACGGCATGGGCAGTCATTATGGACAGCCCGACAATTCTTCGAGAAAACAAATCCATGACAGTGGCCAGATAAACGGTTTTGCCCTGAAACGGAATGTAAGTGAAATCGGAGGCCCAGATATGGCTGGAATAGCTCGGATATTCTTTTAAAAGCAGATTGGGATAAATTACCTTGATTTTCTTGGCTTTTTTCCATTTTTTGCCACGTCGGCGATAGGCTTTGATGCCGAATATTCTCATCACTCTTTCAATCGTTTTGGGATTGCGTTTTAGCGCCATGGCTATTCTTGGCGAGCCGTAAGAAGGGTGATTTCTTAAAACTTCTTCGATCCGACATTTTAACTGCCAGTCTTTTTCCGGCATCTTCAATTGATAATACATCGTTCCCCTGGAAACACCCAACTCTCTGGCCCGGAGAGTTTTGGATGTCCTTCCGACATACCTCATTTCTTTTTTTGGGTTTCAGATAATTTTAATGTCATCTCTCCGACCAATTGAAGCAATTGGGCGTTTTCTCTTTTCAATCGGACAATCTCAGCCAGTGTCGGTTGCCCTTCCACTTTTCTGGACAGCCAGGTGTAGATAGTGCCCTCGGATACGCCGTGATCTTTGGCAGCTTGGACGACGGTAATGCCGTCGTTTTTGATGCGGTTGATTATCTGCTCCTTGAGTTCGGGAGCGATTTTGTATTTTTTCATACTTGTATAATTATTTGATTATATTATACAAGATTGGTGTTCAAAATTTGGGGGGAGGGCCAGTTTGAGC
>JBBINP010000041.1:0-5173 GCA_037443825.1 Candidatus Moraniibacteriota bacterium | reverse complement strand
AGAAAGATTAAAATCTGGAACAATACATACAACAATCTTGAACACTGCGGTTTAAATGGAAAAACACCAAACGAAATGTTACAATTATTTAAAAATACGGAACCGACAAATGTCTGTGTTTAAAACAATATTTACAATTTTAGCCGATTGTTTTACAATGCATAATTAGCGATTATTCTTCAATTTTTTCATATGGCTAAAGAAGTTTTATCGGGACGCGACAAAATTATCATCCGGGGAGCGCGAGTGAATAATTTAAAAAACATCAACATTGACATTCCGCGCGATCAGCTGGTTGTTGTCACGGGACTTTCGGGATCTGGCAAATCGTCATTGGCTTTTGACACCATTTACGCCGAAGGCAACAGGCGTTATATGGAAGGCCTTTCCGTCTACGCGCGCAATTTTTTGGACATTTCCGCCAAACCCGAAGTGGATAAAATTGAAAATCTCAGCCCTTCTATCGCCATTGATCAAAGAAGCGTCAGTCGCAGTCCCCGTTCCACCGTGGGAACAATGACGGAAATTTATGATTATTTGCGCGTTCTTTTCGCGAAAATCGGAAAACCGCATTGTTCGGAATGCGGTTTTGAAATGCGGAAAAAAACCAATGAAGAAATTTTCGCGGAAATTATGCTGTTTCCGGAGCGCACACAAGTGGCGATTTTAGCCAGAATTGACGGCCGCGAAACGAAAGAAAGAAATTTGTGGGAAGTTTTGCAATCTGTGCGGCAGATGGGTTACGCCCGTGTTTGCATTGATAAAAAAATAACAACCGTTCAGGAAGCGCTTTTGTCAAAAAGCGCGGATCCGCTTTCAAATGTTTATGTCGTGGTGGATCGCATAAGCGTCAATCGCCAAAACCCCGACAAAGAAAGAATCATTGATTCCGTCGCAACCGCCATGAAAATCGGAAACGGCTCTATTAAGGCGGTTGTTGACAATCAGGAAGAAAAAGTTTTCAATCAGGATTTTCTTTGTGAAAAATGCGGAACGCGGATCAAAGAAATCAATCCGAGTCATTTTTCTTTCAACAGCCCCGAAGGGGCGTGTCCCCATTGTTTTGGGTTGGGTTTTAATCATCGTATCAATCCCGACCTGATTATTCCAAACAAAAATCTGTCTTTGTCCGAAGGCGCCATTAAGCCGTGGAGCAAGACAGAAGCAAAAAACGGCGGTTCCAATGGACATTCGGCAATTCTGCGGAAATTAGCCAAGCAGTACGGATTTTCGCTGAATGTTCCCGTGAAAAAACTTTCCATTCAGCAATTAAATATCATTCTTTACGGAACGGACAAAAAGGGAGTAATTTCCGTAGTTGGCGGCTTCAATGATGAAAGCGAAAAAAACTTTTTTTTTGAAGGAATCATTCCCGCTCTGGAGCGGAAATATCTTGAAGCCAAGTCGGATTATTTAAGGAGTGAAATTGAACGCTATATGATCGCGGAAATTTGCGCGTCCTGCGAAGGCAAACGTCTCCGCCGCGAATTTCTCGCCGTGCTTTTTGACGGCAAGTCTATTGACGATCTGGCGAATTTCGATATTGTCCGTCTTAAAAATTTTTTCCAGAAGTTTGATCAGAAAACTTTTTCAGTCGCCGATCGCGATATCTTTATTCCTCTCCGGAGGGAAATAATCAAACGGCTCAATTCGCTGGAAAATGTCGGACTGGAATATCTGAACTTGGCCCGCGGCGCGCAAACAATTTCCGGCGGAGAAGGGCAAAGAATCCGCCTGGCGGTGCAGATCAATTCCCAGCTGATGGGAATTGTTTACGTGCTGGACGAACCGTCTATCGGCCTTCACAGCCGCGACACCGCCAAACTTATCCAAACAATGAAAATGTTAAAAAACAAAGGCAATTCGCTGATTATCGTGGAACATGACCGCGAAATCATAAAAGCGGCCGACTGGATTGTTGATATGGGTCCGGGCGCGGGAGAATACGGAGGCGAAATTATTTTTGAAGGCGGCATCACAAAACTTTCCCGAGCTAAAAACCTGACCGCCGAATATCTTTTCGGAAAGAAAAAGTTTTTTGGCAAGAAAACGTTCCGCAAAGGCAACGGAAAAAACATTGAAATACTCGGGGCTTCTGAAAATAATCTGAAAAACATCAATGTTAAAATTCCTTTGGGCAAGCTTGTTTCCATCTGCGGAGTTTCCGGATCGGGAAAGTCAACATTGATCGCTGACATCCTCGCAAAATCACTCAGCCGGCATTTTTTTGGCGCCAAAGAACAACCGGGAAAGCATAAAAGCATAAAGGGACTGAAGCATATTGATAAAGTCATCAGCATTGATCAGAATCCAATCGGACGCACGCCCCGTTCCAACGCGGCGACTTATACGGGAGTGTTTTCCCATATCCGCGATATTTTTGCGGGATTGGAAGAAGCGAAAAATCGCGGTTATATAGCCAGCCGCTTCAGTTTTAATATGAGGGGCGGGCGTTGCGAAGCTTGCCAGGGAGAAGGGTACAAAAAAATAGAAATGCACCTTTTACCTGATCTTTATGTGAAATGCGAGTCCTGCGATGGTGCCCGTTACAACAAAAAGACGCTGGAGATTGAATACAAGGGCTATAATATTTCGCAAATTCTTGATATGGACGTGCGTTTCGCGAGAATTTTTTTCGCGGAAATGCCCCTGATTGAAGAAAAACTCAAAATGATGGAGGAAGTCGGCTTGGGATATTTGAAACTGGGGCAAAGCGCGACAAATCTTTCCGGCGGCGAAGCGCAGAGAATCAAACTGGCGGCCGAACTTTCCCGCAAATCAACCGGCCGGACGCTTTATACATTGGACGAGCCGAGCATCGGCTTGCATTTTGAAGACGTGAAGCGGCTTATGGAAGTGCTCAACGCGCTGGTTGACAAGGGAAATTCCGTGTTGGTGGTGGAGCACAATCTGGATATTGTGAAAAACTCCGACTGGGTTATTGAGCTTGGTCCGGACAGCGGCGACAAAGGCGGAGAAATTGTTTTTGAAGGCGCTCCGGACAAACTCAAAAAATGCAAAAAAAGCTGGACGGCAAAATACCTTTAATTTTCCTAAAAGAGCACCTTTAGGAAAGCAGAAAATTTGTAAAAATACTTCATATAAGCCAAAAATAACACCGAGTTATTGACAACCCGGCTTTTTGGGTGTATAATAAAAAGTTACGATTGAAATCCTGGATTTTAATCGTAACGAAAAAAAATAGATCTTTAAAAAACAATCGCGTGAAATTTAAGGACGCGCGATTAAAAGGAGGACGCGATGAGCGGTTTGTTGAAAAACATGGCCGCATTCATTGCGGCAAGGAAATTGTCCTTTTCAATTTTTTTTGCTTTGGCATTCATTGCGTGGTTAACGTATTATGATGCTGAAAGCAACGACCAGTTTTTCAGAAGATTGGCTGTTATCTTATTCATCTTTCTTTTTGTCATTGTTTTCATAAAGATGGAATTGAAGGTATTGGCCAGAAAGATCAAAGAAAACCGCGACAAGGTATCCACGATAATCTTTGGAAAAACCGCCTATGGCATTTTGGGTTTTCCCTTTGATTATATTTTGTATCCCTTCGTTGTTACCCTTTTTGGCTTGATATTCGGGGGTTGTCTGATGATGGCGGGATCCGGGATAATCTGTTATTTATTCCTCTGCCTTTATGACAGGATGAAAGTTGACTGGCTGGGAATAGAGCTGGTCAAAGAAAATATTGACAGCATTCCCCAGTTTTTGGGGAATATAAAGGCATTGACAGTTTTTGGAAAAATAATTTGGTTATTTTTTTCGAACTGGGTAATGATCAAGCGCTGGTTCCTGAAAAAGGGTGGGATGGTCACGTTTCTATACGTAGCCGCGCAACACGATCCTTTGTATGTCGTGGTCTACTTCCGCAAAAATTCCTTCAGCGGAATGACCGGAAGAGACAAAGGAATTTTTTTTGCCGGCATAGTAGTAAGCAATACTTACTGGACTCTGTGGAATTACTTTTGGATTTGGGCGGCGGACAAGCTGTCGCAAAAGTACGCGGGGTTCAGTATAATAGAATTTATCCGCGATTTATTTTAAGGGCGAGTCATTATAAAATGATCATCGCCCTTTTTTGTTTTTTAAATCGGTTTTTGGTTATCGGAAGCGTTATTCGCGCGCCCAGTCTGTTTTATTGCCCCGGCATTTGAAAAAACTTCCCTTTTTCCAATTTCGTGCTACAATCAAATCAACTTATCATGGAGAATGTAAACAGGAATCTTTTTTTATGACGGAGAAAAAAGCAAAAGATCAAAAGCAAACAAAAGAAGAAGATTTTGATATTAAGGAAATATATACCCCGCTATCCGTTGCTAAAAAGGAGATTTGGCGGCGGTGGAATGACAAAGAACTCAAAAAGAAAGTGGAGGATTTTTTGGGCGGGGACTTGCCTGATTTTTTAGGCGAAGAACCCAAAGCCGTTTTGGTAAGGTATGTGATTACTCCGGATATTGAATATAGTTATTTTATGGAGCTTGTCAAAGAAACCGGTCTTGAGCCGATCGCCTATGAATATTCCGATGACAAGCTGGTGGCAAGCAATTCCGACAAATACCATCTTTGCAAGCTTTTTGTGTACAACGGCGAAGGAAAAAACGGAGGAAGCAAGATATTCACCAGACGTATAATTGATTTTAATAAAATGGAAGGGAAAAAAATAAACGAGACAACGACTCTTTGGGGTTCAAATCTGGTTGATTTTCACCACGATCTTTTGGAGAAATGCGGCGGTAAAAAAATAAAAATGTCTGATTTTTCCGGATGGTTCAATAAAAATAAAGGAAAGAAAGGCAATGATTATTACTTAAAATATTTCGCCCTTTTTATCTGCCATGGAATTTTGTTTGAGAATTATCTGATTAATGAAGAAGAAAATGGATTTACTTCGGAAAAAGTAATCCCGGGTTTTATGAAGCTGGCGAATCAATTTGGCGTCAGGCCGCTTATCGTGCCGCTGGCCCCCAGGGAAGACGAAACATACCTTTATTGGTGGTGTTATCCGGAAAAAGTTAAAAAATTTCTTTAAAGGAAGTTGTTGTGATACCATCCTATATTAAGTATAAATAATATGAGTACGAAAATATATATACAATTTCTTACAAGCGAAAATCAATTATCGCAGCAAGAGATCAAATCGCTAAAAGAAATTATTCAA
>JBBINP010000040.1:0-6828 GCA_037443825.1 Candidatus Moraniibacteriota bacterium | reverse complement strand
ATGCTGGATCCAACGGAGACGCAGCCGTATTTGCAGATCGCCGATTTGTTTTTTGCTCATAGTTTTGATATTACTTTTTAATGTTTCAAGTATATCAAAACTGTTCAGGAGGTTGGTTGAGGATAGACATTATAGAAAAGGTCAATTAGGACCAAATCGCATACAATGCATTCAAAAACTAGTGGACAAAAGAAAGGAATTGGAAATGTCTACGCCTGGAGACATACTAATTTTGGATGTGGATCTTGGCAATAGCTATGCGGGATGGACACCTCGCAAAGCTAGAGAAGATATAATTTGGCATAAAAACAGACTATCACTTTCAAGTGTTGATTTGGGATGGATTTTACTTATTAATCCAAGACGTCTTCAAAGAAACATAGATCTTTCCGTAGACTCGGTAATGGAAGAATATTATTCTGAAGACCGCGGCTGGGTCACTAATTTATTTTTTTACTTTAGAGGCGGAAAATTAGAATTTGGATATAGATGGAACAGAAGAGCCTATTTCGACTGTGGCGCAGCAATTGCCAATATGGGATAAATATATGATTTGTTATTTTATTGATCATTTATCTGATAGTAAAAATGAACATGGTTTGGCTGAATTAAGCTTGTCACATAAAATCCAAAGAGCTTTGGATGACAAAAACAGCATGTCGCTTTTAACGTGCCACCGAATAGAATATTACATAAATGAAGATGACATTGAGAGCAAAACTTTGGAGAATTTATTTAGAAATTTTAAAAAAATATCAGACCAAACAGAAATCTACCTAAGATTATTTAATATAGCATTGGGGCTAGAATCGCAAATTATTGGAGAAAATTCCATATACAAGCAAGCATCGCAATGCATCCAAGCATACTTGTACAACCATCCTCAAGAAAAGATTTGGATGAATATATTATTAAATGCCAAAAAAACAAGGGACAAATTTCAATTTTGGTCAAAAAATCATGGCCAATTAATATACGACCACATTAAAAAAGGCAAGGCAAAAACTATCATATTTTTTGGAGCAGGTTTATTAAATCAATCAATCATTGATTCAATTAACCTTGAAACAGATTACAAGAAAGTTATTCTCGTAACAAAAGATTCAGGGAAAGCAAAAAAACACCTCGCTTCAAGCGAAGTGCCTATAGACATTATTGAAATAGCAAAATTAAACAAGAATCAATTGACGGAACCTTACGATATGGTTATAGCCACCGATAGACTCAATGATGTCACAAAGAATACCATTGCAGACTTATGTGCAATGAGAGAATGCTTAAATGTTGCAGATATTTCTTCAAGTCCTGTGTCTGAAGTAGAAAAAATTGCTCAAAATTATTTTTCCATGTATTCGAAAAATACTAGAAAACTTGTGAAAGAAAGTAACCTCCAAATCGAAGCAAAGAAAAATGAACTTTTGAATTATTTAAATTCTAAGCATAAAAATTGGTATATATATTAAACAACAAAACTATGGATTCAAAAATTGTAGAAGAAATACTAATCGAAGTTGAAGCAAAATTATCAGAGATATTCAAAGACAATATGCTCTTTAGCTTTGTTTGCGGTGGATTTGCCAAGGGATACGCAGACGAAAATCATGACGTAGACACCTTCATTTGTTTAAAAGATGAACCGTCAAAAGAAACAGAAGATGAATATCTAAAGTGGTATTTTGATCTGCATAAACGCTACAAAGTAAAACCTGACTACAATTATCCTGGGGTATTAATTACCTATGACAAATTAATTGAGACTCTTAATATATTAAAGACCCTAAAATTAACATTGAAAATAGACGACGTGTGGACAAAAAGAGCTATAATTTGGGCTGATATGATAACAAGCAAAACGGCAGCCGAAACAGGGTCAGACTTGGAATTACTCTACAAGTTAAAAGCTGAATACGAAAATTATCCAGACAAATGGAAAAATGAAGTTCTAGCATTAATTTCTGAAGAGGAAAGGAGTATTTGGAAAAACAAAAGCCATCTTTTCATAATGGAGCATTTTATGAAATATCCAAAACATGATGGCAAAAAACTTGAAAAATATTTCAAGTAAAACACGCAAGCAAGCGTTAATTTGATTAATTATTAGTTGTTTCCTATAATAAAGACGTGGGTTCTGGGAAGTAGCCAAGCGGTAAGGCGCAAGATTCTGGCTCTTGTAATCGGGGGTTCGAAACCCTCCTTCCCATCACAATAGTTGTAAATGGAAAACAATGAGCTGAAAATCTCTTCAGCTCGAATTCCAAAGGGAAAGGGAGGTTTGCCATGTTGCAGATTCGGGGAGTTCCATTCATGCAGGGTGTTCTGACGCTGGAGCTGAGTCAGATTGTCGCAGTACTCATGCTCATGTTGCTGGCGGCATTTCTGGTTTACGCCATCGTGCCGAGATATCTGGATTTCAGAGATGTTCCTGTTCGCAAGACAACAGGAACTATTCTGGAAAAAATCTACACCCCATCAAGTTTTGTATCTGGGGATTAGGTTGGCTGCAAAGGGATGAATGATCATAGCCCTGCCCAATATGCAATCAAGGCAAAGCTCTTGCTTAACGGAAAACCCACGGTGCAGATGTTGCTTAATCTGGATACGTACAATGCGATCCGCAAAGGAGACCAGGTTACCATCAGCTACAAAAAAGGAAGAAACACTGGAGAGCTCAGATTTCTGGATGTGTTGCTTGGTTAACAATTTCGGTCATTTGACCTCGACTAGCCATGGTAGTATCAGCGCCATGGCTATTTTTTATATAAAACGTGGGCAGATAGTCCTGCTTTTATGTTATTACAACACACTTATTTTCCAGTGTGGTTTTGTATAACAAAAAAATCATCCTAAAGGTGATTTTTTGCATTCTGTACAAAGTTGGGAGTCCAACCATCCATCGTGAGAGACCCATCTCGGTCTAGAACCTCCTAGAGGCTTAAAAATGAGCCACTTAGGTCTCTCGATACTAAATGTTGATGGTTGGGGAGGAGGGATTCGAACCCCCGCGTGCCAGGACCAAAACCTGGTGCCTTACCGCTTGGCTACTCCCCAATGATTAAATTTGTCATTCTTCCACTATTCTTCCGCCCATAATCTTCATCGCTTCATCCATGACGGAATTGTTTTTTTCCCGATTTTTTTCCGCGCGGTCTGATTTTTGCGGTTCATGAAGGGCGGTTTCTGGGGCGATTTTAATTTTCGCTTCTTCTTCGGTGACAGCTTTTATTTTTAGCGGAAATCCGAAAATTTTATCAAAAACTTCTTCAATCGTCAATCGGTTGCGATTTTCGTTGATTTTTTCTTTATGAAGTCCGTATCTAACCAAAACCGCAAGGGTGTTGTCGTTGATTTCCAGCGGTTGGGAATTGGCCAGAAAAGAAGACAGCGAATGATTGTGCGGCTTTATTTCTTCCAAAAATATCGTCCAGTTCCGCCGGACATCGTCTATAGATACGCTGGCGGGCACATTTCCGGTTTTTTGTTTGATTTTTTCATTTTGTTTTATTTCCGCTTCCGGCTCTTGCCGGTCTTGTTCGTGTTCTGATGGTTTTATTTCAGTGTCGGGAGAAAAATCCGCTTTTTTTTCAATAACAAGTTTTTTGGTTTCGTTGCGATCGGTGTCGGCAATCGGCTGGATATTGCCGCCGCCGGCTTTTACAATCGCGACTTCCAGAGGGAGTTGGGGAATAAAAGATGAACGGATATTTTGTCTGGCGTCCAAAAAAATATTGATAGTTTCAAGAATCGCGCGCGCGGAGTGTTTTTCGGCGAGAGAAACCAAAGACTGGGTCTGTTCCCGCGAGAGTTCAAGCGCAAGCGTTGAAGCAAGCGAATTGTCAACCGAAACCAAAAGCAATTGGCGCAGATAATTTAAAAATGATTTTCCGAAAATTTCCAGATCATAACCTTCCCGCGAAAGCTGATTGACAAGCTGAAGCGCTTCGGCAGTATTTTTTTCAAGGATGAAACGGGCCAGATTTTCGGCGGAGGAAAAGTCGGAAATACCCAAAATTTCTTTGACTTCGCGGGCGGTTATTTTTTTGTCTTCCAGTGCGATAACTTGCGCCAGTAAAGATTCGGCGTCACGCATTCCGCCTTCAGCGGCGATGGCGATCATTTCCAGCGCCTCCTTTTCAATCAAAATATTTTCTTTTTCGGCCATGGCGGATAATTTTTCAACAATGTGCTCCAATGTCAGACGGGCGAAATCAAATCTTTGGCAGCGGCTTATGATGGTGTCGGGAACTTTATGGATTTCCGTGGTGGCAAGAATGAAAATAACATGAAGAGGAGGTTCTTCCAGCGTTTTCAGCAGGGCGTTCCACGCGCCGGTTGAGAGCATATGCGCCTCGTCTATTATGTAAACCTTGTATTTTAGCCGCGCCGGCGGAAGTTTTGTCGTTTCGCGCAGTTCGCGGATATTGTCCACGCCGGTGTGCGAAGCGGCGTCAATTTCAATGATGTCCAGCGCTCGTCCGCTATCAATGTTTTCGCAGAACGAACATTTGAGGCATGGTTCAAAATTTTTTTCCGTGTCCTTTTTTTCAACCTGATTTTTCCGCGGCAAGCAATTAACGGCTTTGGCGAAAATTCTCGCCGTCGTTGTTTTGCCTGTTCCCCGCGGTCCGGTAAACAAATACGCCTGGCCGACGCGGTTGTTTTTAATGGCGTTGGTCAGTGTTTGGACGATGTGTTTTTGGCCGATAATTTCAGAAAACAATCGCGGGCGGTATTTGCGATAGAGTGTTTGCGGCATAGATCTGCGGATCACCGAATCATATGGCCGAATCTCGCGTAAAGCGCGATTGGCAAAGCAATCCGGTTTTTTTTTATGATTCGTATTTTATTTTTTTGGTTTATGGTTATTTAACTTTTCCGTTTATTTAGAGAAGGCATTTTTTATTATTAGGGCTTTTTTGGCGCATATTTGCGAATTTGCGAATGGCGCGGCGGATCCGGCCGCGCTCCCTTTGATTTTAGCAAAAATAAAAAACCCTGTCATCTTTTGCCAGGGTTATTTTTAAAACGCTTTTATCCTTTGAAAACAATGAATTTATAACCAAGGAAATTCCAAACCATGCCGATGACGGTGCCGGCCAGCGCTCCGATGATTCCCCACTGGTCAACATTGAATCCCAAAACAGCAGGAACGGATTTAAAGACAAAAGAAGCCACAGAAACGTTCAGAAAAAATCCAATGACGCTGATCGTGAAAAATTGCGCGAATTCAGCGGCTGTCTTTTTTTGGACAGTTTGCTCAAACGTCCAGTATTTGTTCCAGAAGTAACTGTTGATGTTGGCGACAATAAAAGAGAATCCTTTGTAGAAAGAATAAAAAGTGATAATCAAAAAACCTCCGCCATAAGCGATGTCTTCGGGATTGATTGAAAAATATCCGCGAAAGACAAAAATAAACAGTGAAAGAACTCCAACATCAACAAAAGTGTTTAAAACCCCAATCACGCCGAATTTTGCTATTTGCCAGATAATTGCGATTTTTTGGCTAATGTAGCGGGCGACGACGAGTCCCAAAGGCACTCCCAGCAGAAAGAAGAAAATCAAAAAAAATGAAAAGCTGGTAAAAAGTTCAGGTTTGGCGGCTTTAAGAACCGGCAAGGAAAGCAAACCGATCAAAAATCCGGCAAAAAAACCAAGCCGCAAATCTCTGGATGAAATCATCATATTTTTTGAATTAAAATTAAAATTATTTTTTTAAAAACGTTGCGTTGTTGACCGGAAAATACTTTTAGGGGATATTGTTTTTTTGAATCTCTTGTTCCAATTCTTCAATATCCGAAGTCCATTCGTCGGTTATGGATTTTTCAGAAAATTTTTCCCGCGTTTCGTCTTTCCATGTTTCAATTTTCTGATCAATGGCGGATTTGGATTCCGGCTTGTCCCAGTTTTTTTCTTTTCCTTTTTGTAAAACATTTTCAATAGCCGCCCAGGAACTTTCAGAATTACGGGGAATGACAACAACCACTTCGTCGCCCGGATCAGCCCGGAAATAAGTTATGGAAGCCAAAAGAACGCGATAAGATTTTCCTTCCGCGATAACGTAATAATTTCCGCCTTCGTCCTGTCCCACGATCCCGATAATATTTTTTCTTTCAGTGGGACCAACTTGTTTATAAATAAAAGATCCGTCGGGAGTGATCGTCAGCTTTAACATGTCTCCTTCAATGAGTTTGGATTTGGACGCGTAGTTAACGGGAATTGGGTATTGTTTGCCGTCCGTTCCAATCATAATCTGGCCGTCAAAAATTCCCTGAATAACCGTGCCTTCGCCGTCAGAGTCAACTTTTCTTTTTCGCCCGGTTTTCTTTTTGCCTTCCAATTGCAAAAGCATGGCCTTCGCGCTTTGGATGGTGCGTTCGGCGCTATTGATCATTTCTCGAAGAGATTGGATTTTGTGTGATTTATCTTCTTCATTCTTTTCTTCTTTTTCCGTCTCTTCATGAGGAGCGGTTTGTTTTTTGTTTGTCATTTTTATTTTGACAATGGTTTTGAAAAGAAAATCGTGAAAATTTTTTTCAAAAACATCGCGCTTGCCGTTTTTTTACTTTTGAATTATACAACAGGCGCGTTTTTTTGGCAAATGTGAATAACTTTTTGTTTTAGGCGGAGAAGCAACGTGCAAAAAAGGAATATTTGATAATTTGAAAGTGTAGTACTATAATAAGGAATGTAATCATTAAAAAAAAGGGTAAAGTTTCATTTTCCGGACCAGATATGGTCAGAAATTAGCTTGTTTAATATATTTTCTTGCTCTTTTAAATTTAATAGTTTGTGATTGTATCTCCAGACGTATTCTCCGAGGTATAAATGCAG
>JBBINP010000039.1:0-6914 GCA_037443825.1 Candidatus Moraniibacteriota bacterium | reverse complement strand
CTGCATTTATACCTCGGAGAATACGTCTGGAGATACAATCACAAACTATTAAATTTAAAAGAGCAAGAAAATATATTAAACAAGCTAATTTCTGACCATATCTGGTCCGGAAAATGAAACTTTACCCTAAATAATATTAATGAAAATAGCCCGATAAGTCAAAACAAGCGCTTTCGTTTCTTTCGGACGATAAAACGCGCGAATTATGGACAAATAAGTCGTCCATCCGCGGCGAAAATCAAGCTGGACAAAAAAACCAAACCGGCGCGCGGAAAAAAAACTAACCGAAAATAAGAATCAGCTGATTGAAAAAATAATTGGAAAAATCGCGCATTTTCACCAGCGCTCCAACTGGCCAACTTTTTCCCGAAACGGCCGGAGCGGCATTGGAGCTATTTTCTTCCGCTTCATCATCGTCCTGTTCGCTTGTTGACGCTCCCAAAACCTGAATGGATTTTTCGCTTTCAGAATCATCTTCGCCCGCTCTATCCGTTTCTCGATTTTCCGCGTCCGGATTCTGCTCCAAACTTTCCGCCGCGCCATTATTTTCCCGATCCATATTTTTAATTCCGCCTTCCGAAGCATCCGGATTTGTTTTTTCCCAGACCCACCGCCCGTTTATTTTGCGATACATTTCGTCTTTTTCAATTTTATTCTTGACGTAAAAAACCGCGTCCGCCTTTTTGCCATTGGGATAACGCAATTCAACCCGCGTTCCTTTTTTGTTAAGAGAAAAGAGTGAATACTCCCGGGTGATTCGTCTGGATTCGCCCGCATTGATTTCAAAATCGGCAAAAACGCTGTGATTGACGGGTTTTTTGGGACCAGTCGCTATTTTCCAATTCTTCAGATTTACTTTTTTGGCAGAGTTGTTTTTTATTTCAATCCACTCTCTTTCTTCGCCTAAGCCATCCGCATTTGGAGACAAGCCGGCTATTTCAACTTTAAATTCCGGGTAGTTCGCGACTTTCACTTTCAGCTCCTCGGTCGCTTTTTCGATTCCGTCGTCAACGGAAACGATAACTTTGTATTTTCCTTTTTTTTCATAAATATGTTTCTTGGATTTAAGGTAACTTTTCCTTCCATCTCCAAAATCCCAGCGATATTTCAAGTTGGCTTCATCTTTGGCTTTCACGCCCCCGACTTCAACTGAAAAATCAACAGGCATTCCCGCGTAGGTTTCTTTCGTTTTTTTGATTTTTATTTTCAGTTTCTTGGAAAACTTGTTCATTTCGCCGGGTGTCAAAAACCGGCTCCATCTCCAATCCGTCCCGTCAAATCCGTAAGCGATGTCTTTTTTGGCTCCGGCGTAAGTTATGGAAGAAACCGTTCCGCCGTCCGGATCCAAAAGAGAAATGATATCGGAAGTTTTCAGAGCGAATTTAAAAATATCGCGATAAATCGCCAAATACTCGCCGGATTTTAGCACGAATTGCTCCGGAAAAACAAACTTGGCCGTTTTGGAATTATTTTTAAGAACCCAGCCGGCAAGATTGATATCAAAATCCTCCCCGTTGCGCAATTCAATGAAGGAATCGGTTTTTTTGTCACCCTTAGGATTCGGCAGAATTTCATTCAGCCTGATTCCGCGCCCATAGTTTTCAAAATCGGACTCGGTGTTTTTTTCTTTGGAATACTCAAGACATTCCTCGAACAAAGAATTTTCCCGTCCGGGAGTGCCGCCCGGAACACAGCTTTCCCGCCAATTTTCAGATTGATTTTTGGCCGACAAATCAATTTTCTCCAGACTTTTGCCGTTATTGAGCGCGCCCCATTGCTTTGAAAAGGCGACACTGTCCAGGGCGTAATCATTGTCATAAAGAACCAGATTTCCCAAACCGGCGGAATTCGTCAATGTTATGGCCGATTTCAAAACAAAAATATCCTCGCGATCCGGATAGTCTTTGGCGAAATTATCCGGACTGTTCGCGACCACCAAAAATCCACCCGGCCTTATTTCAATCGGATCGCCGCCGGAAGCGTAAAGATAATGATTGGAAGAATCAAAAATTTTCAAATCTTTTATTTTCCAGCCGTAAGAAGTCTGGCTGGAACCAATGACTATTGTTTGTTCCGACAAATTAACCATTTCCGCCCACTTGGCGTGGCTTGAGTTGCTGCCTTCCGGATCATACATTATTTCCGAAATCACCAATCCGCCATAAGCGCTCTTTTTTTCAATTTGATTTGTTCCGGCTAAAAATTCAAAATCTCCGTGTAATTCTTTTATGGTCAAATCGCCAACAATAATAATGTCATCAATGCGGCTGGCGCCCAATGAAGAAACGTTTCCTCCATTCACGGCTGAATTGGAACTCATAATCCAGCGAAGGCGCACTGTTTCTTGATTATCGCACTTTGTTGGCAGATAAACGCCGTTCAAAACTCCGGACGTAAAATTGTCAGCCGCCGCAATGGCGGCTTCCGGCGCGTCTTCCCACATTCCCTTGTCGCCAACTTTGTATTGAAGACGAAAATCGCGCGGTCCCGTGGAGGAGCTTCTTTGCTTGGAAAAAACTCGCAGAACTTCATATCCCTCCGCGCTAAATTCAACCTCCCAGTATTTGCCACTGGCGCCGTCCTGCCAGCCGGTCGCCCTGGCTGAATAGGTTGTCGCGCCGGAAGAATTAAAAGAGGGCGTGCTGGTTCCGCCGGCGACCGTGATAGCTTTGCTGTTTATGTTGACAGTGTTGCCGCCATCAGCCAAATTGGAGTCTTTTGAAAAAGTCCAGCTAACCAGAACTTCCGAAGCCGCGGCGTTTTTTTGGCAATTCAAAAATCCCGCCACAAGCAGGATTGAAAACAAAAACAAAATTCCTTTTTTGTTTCGCATTGTGTTTTTGTTTTTCAAAACCCGTCTTTTCATCCAATCCAACCCGCGCCATTCCGGCATGGCCGCCTGTCTTTTTTTCGCAATGATTTTTTTAATAACGCGGTAATTAAGCGAGTTTCACGAAGACTGCTTTTTCCAGTTTTATCACGCGCTTTTCCATCTTCTTAAACTCATCGCGATCAACTTTTTCCGACAACTTATGTTTTATTTCGGTTACGTCATCTTGCATTCTGTCCAAGCGGTTTTCAACGTTATCCGCGCGACCATCCAGTTTATCCAAACGATTGTCTATGCCGTCCAGACGATTGTCTATGCCGTCCAGACGATTGTCTATGCCATCCAAGTGATTGTCTATACCGTCCAGACGATTGTCTATGCCGTCCAGACGATTGACCATGTGGCCATGTTGTTCAGAAATGAGCTGGATTCCGTCACTCATATTTTCCAGCATAAACATCACTTCTCCAAATTTGAAGTTTTTTTCCGAGCCGCTTTTTTTGGTTTTTCTTTTCGTTTGTTTCATGCGTATATTTTATAACATTCCACAAAACACTGTCAAATGAGCGGATTTTTCAGAATATTTCCAAATCATCAATAAGAGCGAAAAAATCAGCCATAAAAAAATCCGTCTCGCGGCGCAAGCGGAAAAGTTCAGGATTTCGCGGTTATTTTTCCGATCTCCCTCAAAAGTTCCTTCAGAATTTCCGATTCTTTCACGGATTTGACGACCTTGCCTTTGACAAAAATGGCGCCCATGCGTTTTCCGCCGGCCACGCCCACGTCCGCCTCGCGCGCCTCGCCGGGACCGTTCACCACGCAACCCATCACTGCCACTTTGATCGGAGCGTCTATTTTGGAAAGCGCTTTTTCCACTTTTTCCGCCAAAGCCAAAAGGTTTATTTCCGTCCGCCCGCAAGTCGGGCAGGAAATCAACTCCGGCCCGCGCTTTCTTATTTCCAACGCGCTCAAAATCGCCCAGCACAATCTTATTTCTTCTTTCGGATCGGCGGTCAGCGAAGCGCGTATAGTCGCGCCGATTCCCTCATGAAGCAAAGTTCCGATCCCGATCGCGTTTTTTATTGAACCCACAAAAGTCGTTCCGGCATGCGTAACGCCCAGATGAAGCGGATAGGGAACGCGGCCTGCCAGCATCCGATAAGCTTCAATCATCATCGGCACTTCGCTGAATTTGATTGAGAGCAGCATGTTTTTGAATTTCAAATCCTCCAGTATTTTTACGTGCCTCAAGCAGGATTCAACCGCCGCTCTAGGCGTCGGACCGTGTTTGGCCAGAAGATCTTTCTCAATTGATCCCGCGTTCACTCCGATTCTGATCGGCACGCCTTTTTTCCTGCAAGCCTTCACCACCGCCTCGGTTTTTTCCCGCGAGCCGATATTGCCGGGATTGATGCGCACTTTGTCAACGCCTTGCTCAATGGATTCCAGCGCCAGCTTATAATCAAAATGAATGTCAGCCACAAGCGGAATGTGTATTTTTTTCTTGATTTTGCCGATAGCCCTGGCGGCGGCCATATCGGGAACGGCTACGCGGATGATTTCGCAACCGGCCTTTTCCAGTTCCAGAATTTGTTTGACGGTGGCGGAGACGTCGCGCGTGTCGGTGTCGCACATTGATTGGACGCGCACCGGATTGTTTCCTCCCAAAAGAACGCTGCCGACGCGCACGACCGAAGAAACATATTTATTTTTCATTTGATTGTCTGAAAAGCAACGGCCAGCGATTTTTCCGCCAACCGAAATTTCCTTGTTACGCGAATGTTTAAAAAAAAATCCATCCTCCAAAAAAGCTCCGGAGAAATTATTTTCATTTTGAAACCGCAATCCGGCAATCGCCAGATTTCAAAGCACCGTTTCTTGTTTTTTCAAAACGCTTTCCTTTTGCTTCACCGGCAATTCCACAATAAAGCGCGAGCCCTTGCCTTCCCCTTCGGATTCCGCCCAAACTTTTCCGCCATGCGCTTCCACGATAACCTTGCCTATATACAAACCCAGTCCGGTGCCGGAAGCATTGAGACGCTTGGTGTCCGAACCGCGGGAAAACTTGACGAACAAATGTTCCAATTCTCCGGCCGGAATGCCTATTCCCGTGTCGGAAACCGTCACGCGAACAACGTCCTGAAAATCAATTTCCTTTTTTTGACCGCCGAAGTTTTGGGATTTGTCCGGAATTTTCTTTCGTTCAAGACAAAGAACGACTCCGCCTTTTGGCGTGTATTTGACGGCATTGTCCACCAGATTGGAAATCGTTTCTTTGATTTTCAGCCCATCAACGAAAAGTTCCGGCAATTCAAACGCGGGTTTTTGGTATTCCAAATAAAGATTCTTGGCGGCGGCTTTGGGAGCGAGCGTGACTGCCACTTCCTGACAGATGTCTTCAATCCTGTTTTTTCTCATATCGCATCTCATTCCGCCCGAATCAATTTTGGAAGTATTCAAAAAATCCTCCACCAATCCGGACATTCTTTCGGCCGCCACGCCGATTTTTTTCACGGCCTCCGCCTGTTCCGACTCAAGCCGTCCGTACGAACCCTCCTTCAGCAAAGAAGCGTATCCTTTTATGCCGGTAAGGGGAGTCCGCAATTGATGGGAAGCGAAGTTGATGAAATCGTTTTTTACCTTGTCCAGCGTTTCCAGCTGTTTGTTGGCGATTTTAAGCCGGTCGTTTGAAACGGCCAGCGCGTCGGATATTTTTTGAAGCTGGTTTTTGCGTTCGCTGATTTCATTGTTGGCGATTTCCAAATTCTCTCTCTGGCGCACTTCCGCCTTGACCGAACGCACCAGCACCCAGCCGGCAGCCAAAGCCAAAACCAGAGTTACGCCGTTCAGTATTTTGTTCGTCGGGTTTTGAATAAAAGCGTATTGGGAAGCGATCAGGATCACAATCGCCGCCACCAGCGCCTGCGCACCAAGCAATTTGATGTTAAACGCTTTGAATTTGACGATGAGATAACCGAGAAAACCAAGGAAAATTGTCATGCCAAAAAGACCGTAAGGTTCTATTGCATAAGTTTCTGTAATTCCACGTTTAATTAAAAAATCAGCTAATAATCCTGTCACAAAAAAAGATAGGAGAAATAAAGTAATTCCCATGCCAAAAAAAATAATTTGTCTTCTAAAAACTCTATCTGAATTCTTAAATCCATCAATGAGTAAAATAATTATACAAAAAAATACCAAGATCTCCACAAAAACCACGTAATTTACATATTGATTCTCTACAGCAATACACTCCGTTATTTCAAAACTAGATAAGTTAAGTTTTGTTGGCATTGTAAAAATCATGGGAGAAAGTAAAAAAAATAAAATAACCTTGGCAATCAAAGGCATATCTTTTTTATTTATAAAAACGTAAACAAGATATAGACTCAAGATAAAAAATAAGGTATTCAGAATTGGAAAGAATGACCAGAAAAGCATTATGTTACGACTATCATAATTTGTCCAAGTGACTAAATCCGCTAACAACCAAAGTGAAAATGTCAATAAAATACCTAGAAGAATTTTTCCTTGCAAAGATCTTTTACTTTTAATAAATATAAAAATTCCCATTATCAAAGAAACTAGCGCCACTGGAATGTGTGAATAGTAAATAAACGTCAAAGGTACTGTATCTCTTATCAACATGAAACATTGTTCAATATTTGTTACTAGATTAAAATTCATTTTTATAATTCCTTACTTTTTAATCTGATACTTATACTTATATTTTAAATACTTCCTTATTATCTCCTTATTTTTAACAGGATAACACCACCAATAATAGTCATACTCATGACCAGTTGGAATCAGTGGACATATTAATGGCTTAACTCCAAAAATCTCTTGTGCTTTCTCAAAACTAGGAATTATCTTGCTTTTACTAAAACTTTCTTCTGGTCCTTCAAGCTCGACATTTTCAAATAAAACTCCATGGCAGATAAAAAGGGTCAAGTAATACAAATAATAGTATTCTGTCAAATGTCGTGTTTTTTGAAACCATTCAGAAAAATCATGAATTTCATAGTTTATATTTAAAACAATCCTTTTTAGTATGTTATGATGAAAGGATATTAATGGCTCG
>JBBINP010000038.1:0-7620 GCA_037443825.1 Candidatus Moraniibacteriota bacterium | reverse complement strand
CTGCATTTATACCTCGGAGAATACGTCTGGAGATACAATCACAAACTATTAAATTTAAAAGAGCAAGAAAATATATTAAACAAGCTAATTTCTGACCATATCTGGTCCGGAAAATGAAACTTTACCCTTTGTTTATGCGCATAGGAATTGACGCCCGTTTTTTCGGGCCGATCGGCAAAGGATTGGGGCGTTATACGCAAAAACTTGTGGAAAATTTGGAAATTATTGATCATCGGAATCAATATTTTATTTTCTTGACTCGGGAAAATTTTGACGCCTATCGTCCGCGTAGCAAAAATTTTCGCAAGATATTGGCTGATTACCAATGGTATACTTTTGCGGAACAGCTGAAATTTCCAAAACTTCTCAAAAAATACCGCCTTGATCTCGTTCATTTTCCTCATTTCAACGTTCCTTTGTTATATCGCGGAGCGTTTGTGGTCACGATTCACGATCTTATTCTTATGCACTTTCCGACCATAAAAGCCAGCGCGCTCAACCCTGTTTTTTACTGGATAAAATTTTTGGCTTATAGAATTGTTATCTCTTCAGCCGCCAAAAGAGCGAAAAAAATTATCGCTGTTTCTTGTTTTACCAAAAAAGATATTTTAAAAAAATTTCCGGTTGACTCCAAAAAAATTGCGATTACTTATGAAGCGCCGGCCGAGATCAATTATCTTTCTTCCCAAAAAGAAAAAAATGGCGGGAAAATTTTAAGCAAATATGATATAATAAAGCCGTATCTTCTTTACGTAGGCAACGCCTATCCTCACAAAAATCTGGAAACATTGATTTTTTCTTTTTCCGAGGCTAGGAAAAAATATCCCGATTTGCGGCTGGTGCTGGTGGGAAAAGAAGATTATTTTTATCGGCAGTTAAAAAAATTTGCCGTTCAAAATAGTGTCGCGGGCGTTGTTTTCGCCGGTTTTGTTCCTGATGAGGATTTGGGCGTCGTATATCGCAACGCGCTGGTCTATGTTTTCCCTTCGCTTTACGAAGGGTTTGGTCTGCCGCCGCTGGAAGCGATGGCTTGCGAAACTCCGGTTTTGTCGTCTAATCATCCCTGTCTCAAAGAAATTTTGGAAGAAGCCGCTTTTTACGCGGATGCCGAAAAAAAAGACGTGTTTGCTCGGGGAATTCTTGCAATTATTGAAAATTATGATTTGCGGGCGGAATTGAAGAGACGCGGTTGCGAACAAATAAAAAAATATTCATGGCAAAGAATGGCGCGGGAAACGCTGGAAATTTATAACTCCGGACAAATTAAAACGTTTCAAAAAATCTCGCTTAAAAAATCGCGTTAAGCGCGTAAAATTGAAACAAAATCATGAAAGACAAAAGAAACAATATTATTCCGCAAATGTTTGACGTGCGGCCGGTTGACGCAACCGGCGCTTTGGATTGGAGAAAAATCAATTCTGTGGCGAAGACGGTTGAAATAAAAAAAATTTTCAACGAAACAAAAAAGAAACAGGGCGAATTTCCGGAGTTAAACCCATTGCGGCAAAAAAAACCGGCAAAAAAAATACCACCCAATGTTTATCAGCTGGGAAAGCTTTTTCCGAGCCATGAGATTCCTGTTTTTCACAAAGCTTCGGAAGAAATAAAAACAAGGGTTCAGGAAGAAATTTTGAAAAAATATTTTGATCGCGACTTGTTTGCCAGAAATCACGCGGAAGAAAAAAAAGAGGAAAGCGCGGATTTTATCGCGCCGCTTGTTGAATATGACTGGGATGAATACGCGGCGAAACCGGAGCCGGTAATTGAATATGTTGAAAATGCCAAACCGGAAAAAATCGCCGCTCCAAAAAAGACAAAAGACGGTTTCAGGCGAAAATCAGGCGCTTTTAAAAAATTTCTCGCGCGAAAACTGAAATATTACGAAAGAACAAAACAAAAATCACGCGCTTTTCAGCCCGATGAAAATTATTTTCGTTTTTCTGATTTATTTTTGCCCGAGTCATTTTCATTCAATTTCAGTTTTGGAAAATCATTTCTCCTTTTTGCTTTAATAGCCGCGTCTTTTTCTTTGTCCGTGGGCGGCGTTTCTTTTGCCGCCAAGGGATTGGAAATAAGGGGAAGGGTTTTGGGAGTAAGTCAGGATGGCTATGCTAATCTTGAAAACGCTCTTTGGGAAGCGAAAAAAACCAATTTCAAAGCGTCTTCTTTGGAATTTGAAAAAGCTTTTGAAAATTTTTCCCAGGCTGCCGAAGATCTTGATCAAATGGGAAAGACTTTTATTGAAATTTCACGTTTTATTCCTTATTTTTCAAAACTTTCTTCGGGAAAAAACGTTATTGATGCTGGACAGCATATTTCCAGCGCCGGGCAAAAAATAAGCATGGTTGTTCAGGATATACATTCTTTGAAAAATCCGCTTGGACAGGAAAAAAATTTCGGCATTTCTTTTCTGGAAATTTTTCGCGTGGCGGAAAATAATTTGTCAGAGGCAAAAACAGAACTTGTTTTGGCGCAAGAAAATTTGGAAAAAGTTAATATTGACGACCTGCCTTCGGACAAACGCGGCCATTTTTTATCGCTTAAAAACGAATTGCCGGCCATTATTTCCGGCATTGAAAAATTTTTGGACAATAGTCATATTTTCATTGATCTTTTGGGCGGCAACGGCCCGCGCAAATATCTTTTCCTTTTTCAGAATAACCATGAAATGAGAGCCACTGGCGGTTTTATCGGCAGTTATGGTCTTCTGGATATTTTAAATGGAAGGGTTAATAATTTTTTTATTGACGGAATTTTCAACCCGGACGGCCAACTCAGAGAAAAAATCGTTCCGCCAAAACCGATTCAAAAAATCAGCGCCGCCTGGTCTTTGCATGACAGCAACTGGTTTCCCGATTTTCCGACTTCCGCGCAAAAAGCCGTTTATTTTTACGAAAAAACCGGAGGCCCGACGGCTGATGGCGTTATTACTTTTACGCCTGTCATTCTTCAAAGACTTTTGGAGATAACAGGCCCGATTGAAATGAAGGAATATGGCGTTACGCTTTCCGCTGAAAATTTCATTGAAACCATCCAGTATGAAGTGGAAATTGATTATGACAAAAAAGAAAACAACCCCAAAAAAATACTGGCTGATTTGACGCCTATTATTTTGGACAAAATTTTCAACGCCGGAGATTTTCAAACAATTTCCGGGGTTTTGGCGGCGTTTTCCCGCGGTCTGACCGAAAAACACATCCTTCTTTATTCACAAAACAATGATCTTCAGAAAATAATTTCCGAGCAGGGATGGTCCGGAGAAATTTTAAACACTTCTCATGATTATTTAAGCGTGGTTAATACCAATATCAACGGATATAAAACAGACGGAGTGATTGATGAAAAAATTCAACATTTCGCGGAAATTCAAAAAGACGGCTCAATCGTCAATACCGTGACAATAACGCGCGAACATAAAGGGGGAGATACTTCGTATGAGTGGTGGAATAAAGTCAACGCCAATTATTCTCGCGTTTACGTTCCGGAGGGATCAGTCCTTCTTTCCGCCGAAGGGCAAACCAAAGAATTTAACGATCCGCCTTTGGATTATGACGCCTTGGGATTCAAACGCGATTCACTGGTGCGGCAGGAAGAAGAAAAAACAAAAATTGATCCGTCAGGCACCAGGATTTACAACGAAGCGGGAAAAACCGTGTTTGCCAATTGGACGTATGTCAGTCCGCGTGAAACGGCGACTTTGAAATATAAATATCTTTTGCCTTTTAGAATAGATTTTCAAAATTTAACAAAAGAAAAAACAACCGAATCTTACGCTCTTCTTGTCCAGAAACAATCGGGAAGCGCGGGCAGCGAATTTTCAAGTGAAATAAAACATCTTTCTTCTTTGAAGACTTTTTGGCATTATCCGGAACTTGCCGAAAAATCCGACTCGCGATATTATTTTTCAACAAAACTTGCCACGGACAAATTCATCGCGATTGCGTTTGTTAGGCGACAATAACCAATGATCAGGGAAATTATCAATCATAGAATACTTAACGAGCGTCCGACGCAATCAGTAACGGCGGCGGCTTTTATTGTTGCGGCGGCCGGAATAGCCAGCCGCCTTTTGGGATTGGTGCGGGACAGAATTTTAGCTTCTGAATTTGGAGCGGGAGACGCTTTAGACGTTTATTACGCCGCTTTTCGAATACCAGATTTTATTTATAATCTTCTTATTATCGGCGCGCTTTCGGCGGTTTTTATTCCGGTCTTTACCGGCTTGATATCAAAAGGAAAAGAAGAGGAATCATGGAAACTGGCTTCCGGTATTCTTAATATCCAGGCCTTGTTCATGATAGTTATGGCTGTTTTTGTTTTTTTCTTTGCCGACAAACTTATCCGACTGATCGCGCCTGGCTTTCCTCCCGAAAAAATGGCGGAAACAGCTTTTTTTACGCGCATTATGTTTCTCAGCCCGATTTTCTTGGGAATCAGCGCGATTTTCGGAGGTGTTTTGGTTTCTTTTAAAAAATTTTTGGTTTATTCGCTATCTTCGGTGATGTACAACCTCGGCATTATTTTTGGAGCGCTGGTTTTTGTCAAGTTTTGGGGTCCGATCGGGTTGGCCTGGGGAGTGGTTTTGGGCGCCGCGGCGCATATGATAATTCAATACCCGACTGTCAAATCATCAGGTTTTGTTTTTTATCCGTTGCGTTTTCATTTTTTTAGAAATGAAAATGTTCGTTCAATGCTTTATCTGATGGTGCCAAGGACTCTCGCAATCGCGGTTAATCAGATTAATTTATTGATTATTACCATTTTTGCTTCCACTCTGAAATCTGGAAGCGTCGCGGTTTTCAATCTGGCTAATAACATCCAAAGCGCTCCTTTGGGAATTTTGGCTATTCCTTTCGCGGTGGCTGTTTTTCCCTTGCTGAGCGCCTGTGCGGCAAAACAGGAGTATGATGATTTTGTCCGCCGGTTTTCCGAAACACTTGTTAAAATATTTTTTTTCGTCATTCCCGCAAGCGTCTTTATTTTTATTTTGCGGGCGCAAATCGTCCGTGTGATATTGGGATCCGGAAAATTTGATTGGGAAGACACGATTTTAACTTTTAAAATACTGGGATTTTTGGCGGCGAGTTTGTTCGCGCAGGCGGTTATACCTCTGATTACAAGATCTTTTTACGCTCTTAACAACACTAAAACGCCTTTTTTTATCGCGCTTGCCAGCGAGGGAGTAAATATTTTGCTGGTCATTATTCTTATTCCGCATTATGAGGTTTTGGGACTGGCGATGGCTTTTTCCGCGGCCAGTATTGTCAACGCGCTTCTTCTTTATTTCGCTTTGCGTTCAAAATTCAGAATGTTCAACGATCAACAAATCATCTCGGGATTTTTAAAAATAACCTTGGCTGCCGCGGGAGCCGGAATAATCATTCAATTGTCGAAAATGGTTGTTGCCCAAGCTGTGAACATCGACACGTTTTTGGGAATTTTTACGCAGTTGGCTCTGGCGGCTTTTTCGGGGAGCGTGATTTTTATTTTTTTGTGCCATCAATTGAAAGTGGAAGAACTTGGGCATTTTAAAAACGCCATAACACGGCGGATTTTCAGGAATAAGGAAAAAATCACGGAAGATATGGGGGAAGCCGGCGGCATTTAATTTTTTTAAAATTTAAATTCATTTAATCACGCTTTGCGTTTAATTATGGAAAACGTCAGGAATTTTTGCATTATCGCCCACATAGATCATGGAAAGTCAACTTTAGCCGACCGTCTTTTGGAGATGACCGGCACGGTGGAAAAAAGGAAAATGAAAGAGCAATTGCTGGATCAGATGGAATTGGAAAGAGAGCGGGGGATTACCATCAAATTGCAGCCGGTAAGAATGGAATATGATTTAAAGAATGGCGATACGGCCTCAAAATACGTTTTAAACTTGATTGACACTCCCGGTCATGTGGATTTTGGTTATGAAGTTTCCCGTTCTTTGGCGGCGGTGGAGGGCGCGGTTCTTTTGGTGGACGCGACCAAGGGCGTGCAGGCGCAGACGCTTTCCAATTTATACCAAGCCGTTGATCAGGGACTGGAAATAATTCCGGCGGTGAACAAAATAGATCTTCCCAACGCGATGGTTGAAAAAACAAAAAAAGAAATCGTTCATATTCTTGGATGCGAAGAAAACGATATTCTGGAAGTTTCCGGCAAAACTGGGTCAGGTGTTGGAGAATTATTGAAAAAAATCATTGAAAAAGTTCCCAGCCCAAGAGGTGATGCTAAAAAGCCGCTGCGAGCGCTTATTTTTGATTCAAAATACGATTCTTACAAAGGAGTGTTGGCTTACGCGAGAATTTTTGATGGAATGATTAAAGCGGAAGACAAAATTTATCTTATAGCAAACCAGGTTGAAAGCGATGTTGTTGAAACAGGTTATTTTAAGCCGGAACTTATTAAAAATCAGGCCTTAAAAGCCGGCGATATCGGTTACATAGCAACCGGTCTCAAAAGCGTCCAGCATTGTCAGGTCGGTGATACCATCGCTATTTTCAAAACAAAAGAAAAAACTGAAAAATTGCCCGGCTACAAAAAAATTATGCCCATGGTTTACGCTTCTTTTTATCCTCTGAAAGGAGACGACTATAATATAATGCGCGACGCGTTGGAAAAACTGAAATTAAACGATGCCGCTTTTACCTTTGAACCCGAAAGCAATTTGGCGCTGGGCAGAGGATTTCGTTGCGGATTTTTGGGAATGCTGCACCTGGAAATTATTCAGTCGCGGCTGGAGCGCGAATTTGACATGAATCCGACTATCACTACTCCAAGCGTGGTTTACGAAATTCAACTTAAGGATAAAACAGAACCGGAGCGCGTAAAAATTTACGCCGCTTCTGAATTTCCCAGTCCTTCTGTTATTGAAAAAGTTTACGAGCCGTACGTGAAACTGGACATTATTTCGCCCAGCCAGCATCTTGGTTCAATTATGGAAGTTATGCGCCAGACGCGCGCGGAATATAAAAATACCGAATATATTGACGCTGAAAGAATAATAATTTCATTTGATTGTCCGTTGACGGACATGATCACAAACCTGCACGACAATCTTAAAAGCGCTTCTTCCGGCTATGCCTCCATGAATTACGAAATTATCGGGTACCGGCCGCATGATCTGGTAAAAATGGATATTCTGGTGGCTGGCGATCCAGTGGAAGCCCTTGCTCGCGTCGTGCCCAAAAATTATGTTTTCAGCGAAGGCAAAAGAATAGTGGAAAAACTAAAAGAGTCCATTCCGCGGCAAAACTTTGCGGTCGCGATTCAGGCGGCAGTCGGCGGAAAAATTATCGCGCGCGAAACTCTTTCCGCTTTTCGCAAGGATGTAACAGCCAAACTTTACGGGGGCGATGTAACGCGCAAGCGCAAGCTTCTGGAAAAACAAAAAAAAGGCAAGAAAAAAATGAAAAATGTCGGCCGGGTTCTCATACCTCCGGAAACATTTTTGGCAGTATTGAAAAAATAAAAAATCGCGAAAATAACCGCGATTGTAAAAAACTAGATTCAAACATGAAAGCCCCTTTTGATATATACTGGAGCGTTAACTTCTAAATAACGCTATGTCTATGCCAAAAGGAAGATCATTGACCCTTTATGAGAGGGAAAAAATTGAAACATACCTCC
>JBBINP010000037.1:0-8104 GCA_037443825.1 Candidatus Moraniibacteriota bacterium | reverse complement strand
CTGCATTTATACCTCGGAGAATACGTCTGGAGATACAATCACAAACTATTAAATTTAAAAGAGCAAGAAAATATATTAAACAAGCTAATTTCTGACCATATCTGGTCCGGAAAATGAAACTTTACCCTAAAATTCGCCGTTAAAAATTTCCTCCGAAACGCGGTTTTTGCAGGATTTTTTTACGCCGGCGTCCTGAATTTTTTCGCATAGTTTAAAATCTTTGGCCGCGACAGCTTTATTTTTCCAGCAATAATCGGCATCCAAACCTTCCAGATTCGGACAATTCTCGGTTTTGTCCGGCTGTTGAACAACCAGTCCGCAAATCTGGCGGCAGTATTCCAACTCGTCCGCGTCGCCAAAATCAGCGCAGCGGTTTTTGCAATGCGCGGTCTTTATTTCCACAAAAGCTTCCTCCTCGGGAACGGAATCGTCTTCTTCATTTTCATCTTCTTTTCCGTTTTTGGAATTTTCTTCGCCATTTTCCGTTTTTTCTTCTCCGGCGTTTGTTTCATTATCGCTTTCAGAGGGGCGATCAATGATTTTTTCTCCGGGAGTTGTTGTTTTTTCATCAAAATAACGCTCTTTTATAATTGAATAGCCAAAAGCGATAAGGACAATGGCCATTAAAATATAAATCGCGATTATGATTTTTGGTTTCATATACCTTTAATCAATATGCTTTATGTATGTTAATGTTTTTGAAATAATATCCCAAAATCCATTCCCAGTTTTTGCCGTGATCATTAGCCAGTTTCACTGATCCGTTGGCGGAAAGCCCGACCATATGATTGCCGGCGTTTTCCAGCTCCGATGTTGACATTGATGGATGTTTTCCGTACGGATCTGAAACTGATTGGCACCAAGGATAATCTTTGGATCCCCAGCGTTCTTCAAAGCTGCGCGTTCGCCCGTCAGTCCAAGAGCTGTATGGCGACAGCGCTATTTGTCCTCCGTAGCGTATAATTTTTCCCCAGGTGTCTTTGGCCGCCTGAACAATAGCCGGGCGGCTGGTTTCGTAATTGTAGCCCCTGTAAATTTGCGATGATGAAGTGGCGGTTACTTTGAATCCCTGATTGGCGTATTTCGTGCCAAATTTTATTTTCCAATATCCGTAAGTGCGGTAAATAGAAAGCATCGCGCGATTGTGTTCAATGACGTTCGCCAGATTCAATTCTCCCATACCCCAGGCGTATTGTTCCAGCGGAAGAATATTAATAATCCAGACGCGGTCGTTTGTTCTGTCGGAATTTGCCGCGTCGCAATAACCGGATGAAGCGTTGCAATAACGTATTTTTATTTTGCCGCGATAGCGGTCGTATGACGCGATCGGAACGTTAGTGTCAAATACGATATGTTCGGTGTCCGAGGCATCGGCGGCATCAAAATATATTTCTCCGGATGCTGTTATTTCCGGATCCACCGATCCGTATATTCTGAAAGATTTGTTGTTAAGCTTGATTTTTGTTGATGGAGATTCGGACGAGATGGCAGCCAGAACATCTCCATTCGCGTTTTTTATCGCGTACGCTATTTTTTGTCCGGTTAAGGCGTTTATGGCGGATTCTACGCGAAACGAATCTTCGGAAAACTGGTTTTTTGAGTATGAATGCAATCCTACGGTTATTTCAGGCCCCAGACACGCGCCTCCGGAATTTTTTGGTCCGCAGCCGAGATCGGTTTCTCCGACAGCGTTTGAAATTCCGGACTGCGCCGCGCGATATCTTTGCCAGCCGTCTTTATATTCGTTTCCGCCGTAATTTTTTCCGTCATCATACTCCTTTTTGTCGTATTTTTTGTATTTGCCTCGTCCGCTGTATTTTTTGTAAGGAGCCACGTATTTTTTGTATTTGGAATATTGTTTGCATTCTTTTTCATAAGCCGCGTAATGGCGGTATTTTGCCGGATCTTTCCGATAAAGCTTGTATTTCAGGTATTTGTCTTTGCTGTCAAATTTTTCTTTTTGGTTTTCAAACCCGTATTTTTCTTTATATTTCTTGTATTTTTTGTAATCTTGGTATTTTTGTTTTTTTTCATACTTCAAATAAAGCTCATATTTTTGATAAAGTTCAAAATCATCCTGAAGATTGGCCGCTTCTTCGGCGCGCGCTGATATGGCGGACATTGCTCCGAAAATCAAAAAAAATGCCAGCAAAAAAACTCCGCAAAGTTTTGTTTTTGTTTCTTTTTTCGCGAAAAATATGAAAAAAAAAGCCGCCATATGTTTCAATGGTAGCATTTTTTTGTTTTTATGGCAAAATAAATATCTGATATTTCAGCATATTTTTGCCAATATCCGTGATTGTAAATTTCTTTTTAAACTTATCAGATTTGGCTTTTGGATTCTTGACTTTAAGATAAACTTTAGCGTCGCCCAGCTTATCAAGTTCGTTTGTTTTGAAATACGCGATTAATTTGCGGTCATTGACTTTTTTGATTTTATGCGCTGATTTTGTCCCGATTTTTACTTTTGCTTTCGAATCAAAATCTTTTCCGCTCATAACTATTTTTATGCGTTTTTTCCCGTTTAATTTAACATATTTTTTTGCTTCAACTTTTTTTATAGAAGCCTTTTGCGCTGATTCCACCGCTTTAAATGTGGTAAAATGAGCCGCGTTGAATGTGATATTTTTAGTTTTTGGATCATATGTCAATCCCGAAACTACGCCCTTTTTATCTTTTTTTCCGTCAATCAATATTTCAGGATCTTCAAAATTTCCAGCGCCATACATTGTCAGCATTGCTCCATATCCGTATAATCCGCCCACAATATCAGCGTTCAGACCTATTTCACCGCGATCCATGGAGAATCTGTCGGTAAAAGTTGAAAGAAATGTTAAAAAATCATAACTCATGAAATTGATCGGCTTTGTAAATTCTATCTTTCCGAATTCTTCATCTTCAAAATATAGGCCTGTAATATTGCGCCAATCGTCTTTTTTAAATAAATTAGTGACAATATCATTTTCATCCAATGATTTTTCCATTTCTGATATTTGCGCTATTCCCAAACAAAATTCAATCTCGCGACCCGAGTATAAAGTTGTTGCGAGTTCTGTTGCCGCCAAACTTGAACAATTGGAATCCGTTGGATTTTTCATGTTTTTCATGATATTCCAAATAGGATTATCGCGTTCTGGAAGCGGGTTGCCGGCGGCAGAAACTATTGAATTTGCACTTAATGCGATGAAAACAAACATCATCGCGAAAAAAATTAAAATCTTTTTCATAAATATTGCTTTTTTGTTTTTTAATAATTACTTGTTTATTTATCGCGTATATTAAAAAAATATTTATAAATTCTCAATATGCGCGATGAACAATCAATAGCAATTAGTGTTGATTGCTATTTAATAATTTCACAAAACTAATTGGTTGTCAAATTGCGAAGATTCAAAAAAATTCGCGCCGCTTCTTTGTTTTTGACACCGACGTCGTTTTCCGGTATTATAGACAGAGAACGGAGCTTTGGCGCTTCAAAAAATAAAAATTCAACAAAAACAAATATTTTAAAAATCATAAATTCATGGTTTGTTTTTTTTGGTCTTAAAAAATGATTAAAAAGGTAAAAAATATCTACAGAAAACTTACTGGCAATATTTTCGGCAATCTTTCAAAAGACATCGGCATTGATTTGGGCACGGCTAACACTTTGGTTTATGTGAAAGGAAAGGGGATAGTCATTAATGAGCCTTCGGTGGTGGCGGTTAACAAAAAAACCGGACAAATTTTGGCTATCGGCAAGGAAGCCAAGAGAATGGTGGGCAAAACACCCGGACACATTGTCGCCACGCGTCCTTTGGTGGATGGGGTGGTGAGCGATTTTGAAGTTACGGAACAAATGCTCAAACACTTTATTGAGAAAGTTCACAAGGAATCTTTTTCTGTTTTGCCGCGTCCGCGTGTGCTTATTGGAATTCCTTCCGGTATCACTGAAGTGGAAAAAAAAGCGGTTATTGACGCGGCTTTGAACGCGGGCGCGCGCGAAGCGTATTTGATTGACGAACCGATGGCGGCGGCTATTGGCGCGCGTTTGCCTGTTACGGAGGCGGCCGGCAATATGATTGTTGACATTGGCGGCGGAACTTCGGAAATTGCCGTCATTTCCCTGGGCGGCGTGGTGATCGCGCGGAGCTTGCGGGTGGCCGGCGATGAGATGAATGAGGATATTATGCGTTATTGCCGCGATGAGTTTAATTTGCTGGTGGGCGAGAAAAGCGCGGAAGAAGCGAAAATCGCCATTGGCAGCGCCTATCCACTCAAAGAGCAGGCGGTTTTGACCATTCGCGGACGCGATCTGGTGAGCGGATTGCCGAAGGAAATCAAGGCGAATGACGAACAAATCCGCCAGGCGCTTTCGCATTCAATCCGCATTATTGTCAATAATATCAAATCGGTCGTTGAAGACACTCCGCCGGAACTTTTGGCGGATATTATGCAAAAGGGAATTATTTTGGCGGGAGGCGGCAGTTTAATTCGCGGTTTGGATAAGCTTATAGCGAATCAGACGGAAATGCCGGTGCGCATGATGGAGGATCCTTTGACGGCGGTGGTGCGCGGAACAGGAATAGTTCTGGAAGATCTGGAACATTTGCGGGATGTTCTGGCGGAAAGCCAATACGGAAAAACATTGGGATAGAAAATATCCTCCGCAATCGCGCTCTTTCAGTGTTTTGATGTAAAAAGCTCCGCCAAAAAAAGCAAAAAATTATGTTTTCAAAAAAAAATTTTTTTTCTTCGCGCCTGGCAAAATTAATAGCGATTATGGCAGTATTTGGACTGCTTATTTTTTTTAATCCGTATGAATTTTTTAATCCCGCGAGGGATGTTGTTTTTCAGGCCGCTTATCCGTTTAAAAAAACCGTAAGCAATGTTTTTTTTGCCGTTCGTGAAATCGGAGATTTTATTTTTTCAATCGGAAAACTGAAAAAAGAAAACGAAAAACAAATAGAAGAAATTCAATCGCTCAAATCGCGTTTGGCAGCGATGGCGGATATGGAAAGGGAAAACGCTTTTTTGCGCGAACAATTGAAACTTCTTCCCCGCAATAAATTCAAACTTGAATCTTCTTCTGTCATCGCTCGCGATCAAAATGGATTGGGAAATTGGATTGAGATTGACAAGGGAGAAAGAAACGGTCTGCGAAAGGGAATGCCGGTTATTGTTTCCGAAGGGATTTTTGTGGGAAAACTCGGAGAGGTTTATTCCGGAACCGCCAAAGTTGTTCTTACCACTAATCCGGAAAGCTTGATTAACGCGGTAGACGCGAAAAGCAGTGCGCACGGCCTGGTAAAAGGGGAATACGGACTGGGGATAATTTTTGGCATGGTTTTGCAAACGGACGCGATTTCAATCGGAGACGATATTGTCACTTCGGAAATCAGCCAAAACATTCCGCGCGGACTTTTGGTTGGAAAAATTGAAGAAATTCAGTCGTCTGGTAATCAACTTTTTCAGCAAGCCGTCCTGCGAATTCCCTTCAAGGCGTCCGACTTGCAACACGTTTTTGTCATCAGGGAATATAATAAATAACAAATGAAAAAAAATCTTTTTTTATTTCTGTTTTTTTTTCTAATAATTTTGGTTCAAACAAGCGGACTGGGGATTTTTTTTCCGGAAAGAGTCGTTCCTAATTTGGTGTTGGCGTTTGTTTTGGCCGGCGCGATTACATTCGGTTTTTCAGAAACATGGAAATGGGCGATTGCGGCTGGAATTTTGATGGATATTTTCACTTATTCGCGCGTTGGTTTTTATGTCTTGCTGTTTGTTTTATCCGCGTATTTCGCCGGTTTTCTTTCGCGGCGCTTTCTTCTGGAAAGTCGTGTGTTGGGGGTGTTGGCTGCCGGATTTTTGATGATTAGCTCGGCGCTCGCGGAAAGGATTTTTTTATTTTTTTTGAATGAGGCGGGAAATACTCAAAGGTTTTTTGACTTTATGCCGGAGATTTTTTCCGACGCGGGATACTGGATTATTTTCAATTTAGCATTATTTTTCCCCTCTCTTTATTTTTGTAAAAAAATCAGAAAATTTTTGAAACCGAGCGAATACAAAATTGACGCTCGCGTTAAATCAGGCAATTTTTGAAAAAAGCATTTTTTATGAAATTGGCAAAATTCAAACGTTTTTACAAACATCGCGGCCAGGAAATTGAAGACTATGTTTTTTCAGCTTCGGAAAAGGAAGCAACATGGATTGAACGCCCGCTGGAAAAGAAAAAACTCAAATTTTTTTGGTGGGTGATTATAGGTTTTTTGGCGATTTCCAGCGCCAGAATTTTTTATCTTAATATTGTTAAGGGTTCGCATTATCAGGAAATCGCGCGCGGCAATAGCATTCGTTCCATCGCGATTAAGGCTCCGCGCGGAAAAATTTTTGACCAAAAAGGCGCTTTGCTTGTCAATAATGTCCCCGCCATGGATGCTGTGGCGATTCCAGCTGATTGGCCCGGCGATGAAAATCAAAGAAAAGCGAATGTCAAAAAAATAGCAGATATTTTTAAAATCAGCGAGGATGAGATTTTAGTCAAGATGAAAGATTCCAATAAGCGTTCATTCCAGCCGTTTTTGCTTAAGGAAAATATTTCCCAGGAGGAAATGCTGGTTTTTGCCGAAAGGAGTGATGAATTTTCCGGCGTCGTCATTGAAAAAACGGCTGTTCGCGAATATGTTGACAGTTCCATTTTTTCCCATTTACTCGGTTATGTGGGAAAAATAGAACAAAAAGAATTATCCGAGTATCCAAATTATTCTTTGACGGATTATGTTGGAAAACAAGGAATAGAAAAAACATACGAGAAATATCTCAGAGGTTCTTCGGGAGCTATGCAGGTTGAAGTTGATTCGCTTGGAAACGTCAAAAAGGAACGCGGTATTATTGTTCCGCGCGCCGGCGACAATCTTGTTTTGAATATTGACGCGCGCCTGCAGAAAAAAATTCACGATACGATATTTGAAATGCTTGAAAAAAATCAAACAAAAACGGCGGCGGCAGCGGTTATTGATCCCAGAGACGGAGCCGTAAAAGCGCTTGTAAGTTTGCCTAGTTTTGACAACAATTCGTTCGTGAAAAAAATTTCCCGTGAAGATTATTTAAAAATTATTCAAGATCCGGACAAACCGCTTTTTAATCGCGCCGTTGCCGGCGAATATCCGCCCGGATCGGTGCTTAAACCATTGATTGCGGCGGCGGCTCTTTCTGAAGGGATTGTCAGTTCGTCAACTTCCATTGACTGCCATGGCGGGATAAACGTCGGAGAATATCGTTTCGGCGATTGGAAAACACACGGAATCGTGGATATTAAAAAAGCCATCGCTGAAAGTTGCAACGTCTTTTTTTACGCGGCAGGGGGCGGGTGGAGCGGGATTCGCGGTCTGGGCATAGATCGCATAAAAAAATACGCGAATGAGTTTGGGTTGGGTGCGAAGTCCGGTATTGATTTGCCCGGAGAAACAGCGGGTTTCATTCCGGATGAAGAATGGAAAATGAAAAAATTCAACGAAAAATGGTTTGTCGGCGACAGTTACCACGCTTCTATCGGACAGGGTTACGTTGCCGCAACTCCGGTGCAGATTGCGAATTATATCGCGGCGATTGCGAACGGAGGAACTCTTTTTGAACCGCGCATTGTGAATCAAATCAGAAAAGAAAATGGAGAAGTTGTCAGCACGCAATCCAAAAAAATAAAAGAAGGTTTGATGCCATCGGAAGTCGCGCGAGTGGTGCGGGAAGGAATGAGAGAAGCGGTTATTTCAGGTTCAGCGCGCTTTCTTAATGATTTGCCGGTTAAAACGGCGGGAAAAACCGGAACCGCCCAATTCGGCAGCGAGGGCAAAACGCACGCTTGGTTTGTTTCTTTCGCGCCTTACGATGATCCGGAAATCGCGCTGGCGATTTTAGTGGAAGGGGGGGGTGAAGGCAGCTCCAGCGCCGTGCCTGTCGCTAAAAAAATATATCAATGGTATTTTTCATCAGAAAATGAATTTTAACAATACCTAACTTAAATCTCCGGGCGTAAGCCCGAGAGATGAAGTTGCATCCAGTGTCCTCTTGTCCCATACTGTAAGTATGGAGTTCAAGAAATTAAGTCATTGCGTATACCGCTGCGATT
>JBBINP010000036.1:0-8353 GCA_037443825.1 Candidatus Moraniibacteriota bacterium | reverse complement strand
TACAAAACTCCGGCTGAAGTATATTTCCAAGCAAGCTAAATTTCAAATATCCAAAGGTCGAAAAAAATTAATCAAAAAAGTTTCTTAAATTTATCTTTTTACTGTCTTGACAAAGGGGTAAGGTTTAGACCAGCAAAACGGACGCAATAAAAACACCCTGAACAGAAATCAGTCCCGGGTGTTTTGTTTCTTGATTAATCCAGATCAGTCACGATTTTGGACTTGATCTCATTAAGTGTATTTTCCGACGGATCTTCTTTTAATATTCCGGCTATTTGTTCCGGTGAAAAATCTGCAATTATTTTTTCTTCCACGAAATTTTTGAGTTTAGCATTATCCGGTTTATCTAATTTCCTGATATTGGTTTTTTTGGCTCTTTGGTTTGCCAACCGCTCCGCCATTTCGGCGTTATACGGCAGACATTCTCCGGAATTTCTTTTAATTTCTCTTTTGATGATGGAATAGTCCCGCTTAAGCTTCTTGGCTATCCAGGCCTTCTCTTTTTTCATGCGGAGGTATGTTTCAATTTTTTCCCTCTCATAAAGGGTCAATGATCTTCCTTTTGGCATAGACATAGCGTTATTTAGAAGTTAACGCTCCAGTATATATCAAAAGGGGCTTTCATGTTTGAATCTAGTTACTCATACGCCAGAATACAGCTATTCTGGAAAAACCGCCAAATGTGTGTGGACATTACCTTTTTTTCTTGACAAAAAATAATTTTTTGTTATTATAGCACTTCTGTTCTTTTAAAATAAAATAAACAAAAGGAGGTTTTTCTATGTGGGATCCGTATTCTGAATTTCAATCAGCAATTTTGCCGAACGGTTTGACAATACACGCGGCTCACTGGCCGGGGCGTCCATGGGAAGCCATAGGATTCCTGATTCACAGCGGAGCTGAACACGATCCGGTCGGACTTGAAGGACTTGCGCATTTCATTGAACACGCAATCTCTGAAAACACGCACGTGTCCTCAAAAAATATATGCGCGTTTTTTGAAAGTTGCGGCGGATTCGTTAATCTTGGCACAACCAGTTATTCCGGCGCAAGTTACCGGTTTTTCGTGCCAGCGGATAAAGCGATTCTCTCAAGGGCTTTTCTGATATTCGGCCAAATGCTACTTTCGGTTGAATTTGAAAGGTGCATTGAGCAGGAACGTCAAGTTATCATCAGTGAATTTTACCGCCAATACGTAAGCAACGTCAAACTCGAACTGGATACGCGCAAACACAAAGCGCTTTACCCAGGTTTTTGGCTGGAACGGTCCGTTCGTCCACTCGGAAATCCTGAATCGGTCAGAAAAATTACGCGGAAAGATTTGCAATCGCACTATGATGCCCATTATACGCCCGCGAATATGAGCATTGTTGGTGTCGGCGGCATGCGACTCCCGGAACTCATTGAACTTCTTTCCAAAAGCCCCTTCGCGGCAAATAAAAAAGGGGCGAGAACGCCTCTTCCAATGCCCGTTACTGATGTCGTTCCGCCTTCAGAGACCCGGTATAACTTTAAAGTATCGGAACAAAACTTCAATTTTCCAATTAATGCCAGTTGGTACGAGAGCACCGCCAAAATACCGGGCAGTATCAATGATCAAGTCATGGGCATCCTAAAAGAATCTATGGATGAAGTTTTGAATGATGAGGTGCGGGAAAAACGCGCCTTGTCTTATGCGGTTGGATGCTATATTTATAATTTTAGGCATTTCTATGAATTTTTAATTCACTGCGATGCCACTAGCGACATAAACGGCGCTGGAGAGATTATTGAGAATTGCATCTCTTTAGTGGGGAATAGGGAAAGTTTGGTTGAAAAAACCAAGCGTTATGTTTTGGCGAGGAACTCAATAAAGGACTTAACAGGTAGAAACGTCTGCGATAATGCGCTGGAAGACTTGGCTAATTACCAGCGCGTAATTTCACTCGCGGAAATCGGCAGGAATATTGAACAAGTGACGATGAATGATATTCAAATCGCGCTTCAATATCTCCGTCCAGAACGCAGGTGGACTCTTATCATAGAACCATAAAATAACGGCTGAATTTTTCATTTCATAATGATTGGTTCAGCCATTTTTATTTTTTGCCTTATTTATTTTTTTATGCGGCACGGCAGCATTTTGGGATTTTTCGCCGTTCTTTTTTGAAATCCGGAAAATATTTCAAAAAAATCGCGCCTGAATAAAGACAGAAAGTTTTATCCCGTTTCTTTCGGCCTCCTCGAGAGGAATCGAACCTCTATACTCAGCTTAGAAGGCTGATGCTCTATCCATTGAGCTACGAGGAGATAAAAAGACACGGGACATATTTTTATTTTTCGCCAAAAACAACATCCGGTGCACCCAGCAGGGATCGAACCCGCGACCGTTTGCTTAAGAGGCAACTGCTCTGCCAGCTGAGCTATGGGTGCGTTCAAACAAATAACACCGTCAATAATATCAAGAGAAAACGCGCCGGTCAACAAAAAATAAAAACGGCTGGTTTATAAGTTATGCTCCTTTTTATATTTTTTCCACTCTTTATCGGACCAATTATTGGGCTTGGTCGTAAAAATTTCTCCCGGATGGGGATATTTGGAAGGCGAATCATAAGCGCTGTTGAAAACATCGTTAATCAATTGGTTGCCGTTTTTTTCAAAAACTTTCTGAGTAAAAGCCGTTTTCATGGCGCCGTCTGATTTTTGTTCCAAAATTTTTGGCCCGTCAATTTCAATTTTTCTGCCGTCATCCGAGCCGTAAAAACTGAAAATTAATTCCATGCCTTCAATGCGCGTTTGGATCAGGATGTGGCCCGACGTGTTATTGACAAAACGCAAGTCCGGACGGGGAACATAAACAGTCGCGTCCATTCCCTGCGGATTGTAATATTTGACCGGATAAGCGTGGTTGCGGCGAGCGGTAATTTTTAGTCCGGAATAAACGGCGGCGCGAAAAGCGGTGGTGGAAACCTGGCAAATCCCCCCGCCGAATTCCGGTTCGGTTTTGTCTTTTTTTATCACCAATTCCGGCAAATAACCGTGCTCTCCGTCCACCGGTCCAAGAATTTTTACAAAAGAGAATTCTTCTTCGGGTTTTATCAACACGCCGTTAAAACGGGCGGTGGCGACTTTGATGTTAAAAATTCTATTTTTGGGCGAACCGCGAAAATTAGAGCGCCCTTCCCCAATAAGCGCGTGAATTCCCAGATTATTGGCGTTTTTTTCTTCAATCGCCGGTTTGGTTTTCCGGTAAAAAAGTTTTATTTCCTGCTCGCCCGAAATGGCCGGCGATTTTTTTTCCAGAAAATCTCCGATTAAGGCGACATTTTTTTCAATATCCGTTTTTACGCCCTCTTTGCTGGAGGAAAAAGTCGTAACACGCCCGTCTTCAATAACGAATTTCGCGTCTATAGCGTCTTTGTCGTATTGGCGGGCGAGATCGCTGACAAAAACGCGTATTAAATCGCGATTAACAGCAATGTCGGTTTTTTTGGCAACCCACGCCTGTTCACGAACGCTTTTGGTTAATCGGCACAAAAGCCGGTCAAGCGGGCAAAAATAAATGTTCGCAATTTCACTTTTTTGCGTTGAAGAAAATACCAGTTTGGGGTTTATTTCCACCCACTGAAGAATTTCTTCCCGCGTTATTTCCTGCCGATTTTCTTCCAGAACAAAAATCAATTTTTCCGTGGCAAAAAAAGCGTCTGCCTGATAAGAGCTTTCATCCGCGGCTATGGTTTCATTTCTCGCCAGAAAAAGAAAAACCGCGCAGCAAAAAAGAAATTTTTTCCGCCATTTCATATTTACAGCATACAAAAAATTTTGCTTTTCCACAAGAAAACCCCGGATTTGTCCGGGGCTTTTCGGCCATTGCGCCGCAATAAAACAAAACGTCTAAAATCCGCGCACCTGAATTTTTTTGACTTTATTGGAAGTCGCTTTAGGCAGACGAATAGTCAAAATGCCGTTTTTGAGCGCGGCCTCAGCTTTTTCCGTCACAACGTCAACCGGCAGCACCACCGAACGGGAAAAAGATCCCCAATAACATTCCTGGTAATAATAATTGTCGCTGCTGACCACCTCTTCGTTTTTTCTCTCTCCCTTGATTGTCACCATGTCGTTATTGATCGCGACATCCAAATCTTCCGGTTTTACGCCGGCAATGGTGGATTTTATGACAATTTCATTTTCCGTCTGATAAACATCAATCGTGAGTTGCCCTTCCGCTGTTTCATTTCCGATGTTTGACCAGCTTTCATCCCGGTTGTTAATCAGAGGAGATGAATCGGTATTCATAATCATTTCCGTCTCCCGATCTTCCGAAAACACCGGCATTGAATGTTGTTTGTTTTCTTCAATGTCGCGCGCTCCGGTTATGCGTTCAAAAAAAGATTTTTTTATTTTTGTCATAGGAGTGTGATGTGAATTGTTAATTATAACTCAAATATTTTATTCGCCTGTCGCCAGTATAAAATAAAAAATAAAATTTGACAATAGCAAAATAATATTCGGGCGGTTAGTTTTGAAAAAAAATAAAAGCGTTATAAGCGCCGTGAATGAGAATAGCCGCCAATCCGCCGAAAAATAACGCTTTTGCGAGCGAAGGATAAAATGTTTTCACTCCGTATCCGATGGCCAACGCGGCCAACAAATGAACGGACAAAATGCTTGCCGATCCCCGGAGAAAATTCGCGTCCGGCGCAAAATAATCCAGACGTATGAAAAATATTTCGGTGGCGGCGAAGCCGGCGCCCAAAGCGAACGCGCCGGCAAAAAACAAAAATCCGCCTGAAAAAGAAGCCGCCTGCCGAAAAATAAAGAAAAATTTGAACGTTTCTTCAATCAGGGGAAAAAGAAAAACATAAAGAAAAAAATTTTTTTCCTCGCCGGATACGATTTCAACGGCGGCGACTTCCAGAATCAAAGATCCCAAGGCCGCCAAAACGCCCCAAAAAAAAGATTCAACAATTTTCATAACAACAGCGAATAACGCGAGGTGATATTAAACATCTCTTATTAAAAAAATGAACCGCGTTTTTCCGGCTAAGTGGAAAAATCAACCGTTTTTTCCGACTGCCAATCAAAAGAAATCGCGTTCGCACGGGCGACATTTTGCAAATCAGAAGCGGCATTGGAAAAAAAACTTTCATCCAACCCGCGCGCTCCGACAGTCAGCGCAGTGATATTTTCCGACAATTTTACGCCTTTTTCCGCTTTTATTTTTCTGATAGCGGCAATAACTTCCATTAGTTTTTTTCCGTTTTTTCTCATTTTTTCATCGTCAAAATCGCCGTCAACTTCCGGCCACGGAGAAATATGAACGGAAACGGGAGAAGCGGAATTTCGGATGAAACACTGGTACAATTCCTCAGTCAAATGCGGCAGAAAAGGAGCGAAAAGATGAACAAGCGCGGAAAGAGTTTTGAAAAGAGCGAATTGGGCCGAATATTTTTTTTCCGCGTCTTCGCCGTAAAGCCGCCCCTTGATCAGCTCAATATAATTGTCGGCGAATTTGATCCAGAAAAACTGCTCCAGAAGTATTTTAGCTTTGGCAAACTCGTAGTTATCCAATTGTTCGGCAACCGATCTGACTAATTTCTGCAGTTCGCTTAAAATCCAGCGATCGGCGCTATTCAAATTTTTGGGGGATAAATTTGCTTTCCGATTCATGTTTTCCGTGTTCATCGCGATAAATCTGGCCGCGTTCCACAGTTTTGTCAAAATTTTTTGTCCGGCTCGCACGTCTTCTTCGCTGAAGCGCAAATTCATGCCCAGCATCGCCCCGCAAGCCCAAAAACGCAGCGCGTCGGCGCTGTATTTTTCAATTATCGCGCCGGCTGCCACGAAATTATTAAGCGACTTGCTCATTTTTTGCCCATCATTGCCCAAACCCCAGCCGGAAATCATAACCTCCCGCCAAGGCGCAGTTTTGGTGTGCAGATGCGATTTCACCAGAGTGTAAAAAAGCCAGGTGCGGATAATTTCAAAAGCCTGAACCCGAAGAGTCATCGGATAAATTTCTTTCATAAGGTTTTTCCGATCCTGCCAGCGCGCGTTAATAAGCGGCGTAACGGATGAAGTCATCCATGTGTCCATTACCTGCATTTCTCCTTTTATTTTTGATTCTCCGCATCGGGGGCACGAGCCGTTCCGGGGCGGCGATTCGCGCGGATCAACGGGCAATTCATCGTCTTCGGGCAAAATTATTTCTTCGCAGCCGGCGCAATACCAGACCGGAAAAGGCACGCCGTAATAGCGGTCGCGCGAAATGCACCAGTCCCATTTAAGCCCGTCAATCCAATTGTCAAGATGGATTTTCATAAAAGACGGATGCCATTTGATTTCTTCTCCGCGTTTTTTCAAATCATCTTTGAGATCGAGAATTTTTATAAACCATTGGGGCGAAGCGTAAAAATCAACCGGATTTTTGCAGCGCTCGTGAATGTTCAAAACGTGCGTTATTTCACGGCTCCCGACAATCAAATTTTGATCTTCCAAATCCCTGACAACAGCCTCGCGCGCTTCACGCAATTTCAATCCGGCGTATTTTCCAGCTTTTTCGTTAAACCGTCCGTCTTTTCCGATAATCAATTTGGTCGGCAATTTGTCTTCCTTCCATTTTTGAACATCCTCAACATCGCCCCAGGTGCAAACCATCATCAGGCCGGTGCCTTTTTCCCTATCAACGAGCGGACTGGTTCTGACGGAAACTTTTTCATTCACAAGCGGAACAATCGCGTTTTGGCCGGCGATTTTTCTGTAACGTTCGTCATCCGGATGGACGTAGAGCGCCACGCAGGCCGGAATAAGCTCGGGCCGCGTGGTTGAAATAACAACCTCGTCTCCGTTTTCCAAAGAAAACTTAACATCGCGCATGAAAGATTTTTCTTCTTTGTCCTCCAAATCGGCCTGCGCCAGCGCTGTTTGGCAGGCCGTGCACCAAAAAACCGGAGCGTCTTCGCGATAGATCCTGCCTTTCCGGAAAAGATCAAGAAAAGAACGCTGGGCTGTTTTTTGCGAACGCGAATCAATGGTGGAATAAAGCAGCGACCAATCCACGCTCAAACCCAGCGATTTCCAAAATTTTTCATAAACCTTTCCGCCCGCGGCTGTTTCTTTCAGGCAAAGATCGGTAAATTCTTTCCGCGTCGTTTTGGATTTATTGATGTTGTATTTTTTTTCCACAAAACGTTCCGTAGGCAAACCGTTATCGTCAAATCCCATCGGATAAAAAATATTTTCGCCCTTCATGCGGTGATAACGGATGATGATTTCGGCTTGGGTGTAGCTCATCACGTGTCCCGCGTGCAAATGATCGGCGCTCAGGTACGGAGGCGGCGTATCAACAGAAAAAACAGGCGCGGAAGAATCGGGGTTAAATTGATAAATTCTTTCTTTTTCCCAGAAAATCTGCCATTTTTTTTCTATCTCTTTGGTGTTGTAATTTTTTGGAATTTCAGCAGACATAAAAACAAAATTAATCAGGGTAAAGTTTCATTTTCCGGACCGGATATGGTCAGAAATTAGCTTGTTTAATATATTTTCTTACTCTTTTAAATTAATCAGTTTGGATTGTATCTCCAGACATATTTCTCCGAGGCGTAAATGCATTCTGGATTTCCTAATTCTTCCCTTGACAGCAATACCTGCATAACTTCTCTGCGTACCGTGAATATTTAATTCGTTTATCTTCCAACTTATAAAATTTAGTGTTAGTTTTACATTTTGGACAAAGGTACTTCATACTACAATAATACCATAATTTGGTCAGAAATTCGGTATTTTACCCAAAATATTACCATTTTAAGCCTAAATTGTCAAACATTACTTTTGTAAAAATTTAGATAAAGCTTGGAAAGTTTGTAGGATTAATCAAGAAAAAAAGTGAAGACGTGGTATAGAGCTGGGTTCGACAGTAGTGGGCGATCAAAATATAATTTGAATACTATAAAGAAATCACAAATCAAAAAAAACGAAAATAGTTGACCGATTTGACAATTTTCATTTTATTTGGTGCAAGGTAATGTTGATCTTTTACAATATTAATAGTCCCAATTCATCCATTTTTTTGGATGAAAATTTAGTCAAAGAAAGGAGGTGAGGGAGATGAAGAAGATTGTCCTCAAGAGCAATCTTGGAAAAGGCAAGAGCGTAAAAGTAGTCGGCGCTTCAATGCAGCATTTCTGCAACTGTGTTGCCGAGGGGAAATAGCTCGTATAAGCCGTGATATGCTGGGTTGTATTTGTGTAACCCAGCATATAAATATGGGTAAAGTTTCATTTTCCGGACCAGATATGGTCAGAAATTAGCTTGTTTAATATATTTTCTTGCTCTTTTAAATTTAATAGTTTGTGATTGTATCTCCAGACGTATA
>JBBINP010000035.1:0-8766 GCA_037443825.1 Candidatus Moraniibacteriota bacterium | reverse complement strand
TTTTAGCTTATCTGGAAAAGAAAAGCGAGAAATCCTTTAAAAAAATCAAAAAACAATTAGGTTTAAAATAAATTAATTGGCAGCTGGCGCTGCCTTTAATTTTTAGCGAAAATTTTAAATAAAAAACAAAAATACCTCCTAAATAATTCATAATTCCGTTTTTTTAGTTTATTTTTCCCTAAAAAGGCGCGGATTATTTTTAAATATTATGGCAAAATTTAAAGAACAACGCATCGGTTTGTTGATAGATATTCAAAATCTCTATTACAGCGCGAAAGTTTTGCACGGAAAAAAAGTGAATTTCAAAAACATTCTTGTTGATGGATCAGCCGGAAGAAAAATGATTCATGCATTGGCTTATGGCATCAGAACATTGGAAGGACAGGAAGAAAAATTTTTTGAAGCTTTGGAAAAACAAGGATTTGAAGTAAAAACCAAAGATTTGCAAATTTTTCCCGGCGGACAAAAAAAGGGAGATTGGGATGTCGGTATCGCCGTAGATGCGATTAAATTATCCAAAAATCTGGATGCGATTATTCTTGTTTCCGGAGATGGTGATTATGTTCCGGTCATGGAATACATACAAAACACCACGGGATGCCGCATGGAAGTCATGGCTTTTGCCGAATCCGCCAGCGCAAAATTGGTTGAAAAATCAGATGATTTTATTAATCTTTCAGAAAATAAAAAGAGGTTTTTGATATAAAAAAGCGCATTTTTTAAAAAAACATAATAAATCTCATCCAAAAAACGATGAGATTTATTTTTTGCAAAAAATAACGTAAAATTTTTACAAAAATAGTCGCTTTACCACAACAGTTATCTATCCTTTTTCAAGCCAACAATCATTCCAGCTATTAACCAAAACAAACATTGACCAGCTTGAATATCCCATAAATAATGATCCAGACACATAATTACAGTTAGTCCGATAAAAATTCCTTTAAAAATAAAATTTGAATCAAAAAATAACAACTCGTCATTTTTTTGGATTTTCTTTTCATTGCGCAACAGATTAAATAAAAATAAAATAAACAAAATCAATCCAATCATTCCCAACTCGCTCCATACAAGCAAAAAAACATTGTGCACCGGTTGAAATTGCCATTTTTCCAATGTTTTTTCTTCATATTTCTGCATATTAAGCACGAATTGCCCCATACCAACTCCCAGCAGAATATTATTTTCAATTGTTCCACGTGAAACATTTATTAAAAAAAAGCGATCAGAAAAGGATTTTTCCAAATTCAAAAACTGAACACTTTTTAAATTTAAAACCACTAGAAACAAAAACGTAACGGAAACAACAATTGCTATTTTTTTATAATCAAAAATTATTTTGTAAAATTGCTTTATTTGCGAACTAAACAGACAATTATGGAATTTTCTTATCGGTAAAAAATATTTTTTTTGAAGTATAAAATTTTTATCAAAATAATAAAGTGTTCTTAAGCAATAAATTAAAGAAATAAAAAATCCAATAACGGCAGACTTGGAAAATGTTAAAATTAAAGCTATAAATTGAGAAAATCCAAAAAAAGGAAGAATTTTATAAAATATTTTTTGTCTATTCTGCCAAATGTTCCACGTGGAACATTTGGCAGAATGAGGATAAAAAACTTTTTTTAAAAAAATGAGTGTAATTACAGAAAATAAAAGAAATCCCCCAAGAATGTTCGGATGCGGAAAAAGGCCATAAGCGCGGATATATTTCTCTCCGTTAATTATAATCTTTGCAACACCATTAATATTTGGTGAAATTTGGCTTTCAAAAAGCCACGAAAGACCAAGGGAGTGTTGTAAAATGAATTGAAATATAGCTATAATGGCTTGTATAAAGCCCAAAATAAGAATAATACCCAATATATTTTTTGCTATTGTTCCACGTGGAACAATTTTATTTTCTTTTTTTGCGGAAAAATGATCTAAATCGTAATTTTCAGTTTTTGAAAGAAATAATGCTTTTATGGACGGAGATATTCTAAAAATTACAAATAAATACAGAAAATACATTTCTAAGAGCTTAATTGCTTTAAATAAAGCAATATTTTGATTTTCTGACCAAAAAACTGATATAAACGACCACCCCACCAAAAATAATGGTAAATTTATATATGCTTTTTTAAGCCATAATTTAAATATTCTTATTGACAAATAATATAATTTATTGTTTAATATAATAATTAACCAAGCAATTATTGCAAGCAATAAAAATATATCGGAAATATACAAATATATCCCGGTCCATTCATTAAAAAAGCCTTCAATTGAATAGGTAAACAACACTTTGCGAAAATTTAAAACAAAGAACACAAGAAAAACGTAAAAAAACCAGATATCCGGCTGAATCTTAAAATGACGCAGAATTTTTTTCACAATCCCCATATGAACATTAGACGTGTTGCTTAATAAGGCATACCACAATATATGGTGTTTCAAATTTCATAATTACACTACATATTGTTGATTTTTGAAAATGAGCTTGTAAAGCAACAACTCTATTATATATTAAATTAGACTATATTGCATAAAAGGAATATAATAAATACGCGCATTCATTGAATGCTTTGTACTTTTAAAATTAAGGGGGTAAAAAATGATGCCAAAATTGCCGTCGCTTGTAATAAAAGGGAAAAAAATATCCACCCCCATAATTCAGGGTGGTATGGGCGTTGGAATTTCCCTGCATCCGCTTGCCAAAGCGGTTGCGCGCGAAGGCGGAGCTGGAATTGTTTCCAGCGCCTGCCTTGACAGAATTGTCTCAAAAAGAGAAGGGAAGAAAAAAAACATTTATGACGCGGTATACGAAGAAGTGTTATTGGCAAAGGCGGAAGGTGGGTTCACTGGAATTAATATTATGGTCGCCTTGCTTCGCGACTATGCTGATTCGGTCAAAGGCGCGCTGGATGCCAAAACAGATTTCATAATTTGCGGAGCCGGATTGCCGCTTGGCCTCCCGGACATCGGAAAAACAGGAGATACCGCTTTAATTCCCATTGTATCTTCGGGCAGAGCGCTGGAAATAATTTGCAAAAGATGGGCAAAATCAAAATACCGTCCGGATGCTGTTATTTTGGAAGGTCCGTTAGCCGGAGGACATTTGGGATTCAGTTATGAAAACATTTGGTCAGAAACAAACAAACTGGAAAATCTTTTGCCGCCAGTAAAGGATGCGGCCAAAAAATACGGAGATTTTCCCGTGATTGCGGCCGGAGGAATATACACTCATGAAAACATTATGAAATTTTTGGATATGGGCGCGGACGGCGTGCAAATGGGAACCAGGTTTCTGGTAACGGAAGAAAGCAACGCGACCAAAGAGTATAAGCAAGCGGTGATAAATTGCGAAAAAAAAGATATTATTGTTGTTGACCCGAAACATAATCCTCCCGGATCGCCGTGCGGTTTGCCATTTAGGACAATCCGCCAGTCGCCGATGCACCAGTCAAAATCAAGATTGCCAAAATGCAACAAGGGGTATGTCCTTTTAAAAGACGATTGCGGCAATTTTAGCCGTTGTATGGCCAAAGAAAGCAATAAAAACGCTTTCTGCATTTGCAACGGACTTCTAAGTTCCGCCGGCTATAATCCAGACGAGGAAAAATCTCTTTACACCGTCGGAACAAACGCTTATCGCGTTAACAAAATCTTGTCCGTCAGGTCATTAATGGACAGATTGAAAGGTATTATTCCCGACGATTAAGACGATTAGAGGGATCTGCCAAGATTATAGCGAATCCCTCTTTATTTTATTGACTAACATTTTTTGTTTGTTATGATATTATGGATTTATAGGCGATGATAGAAAACAGTCCTGGTGGCAATTTTTCCGCTTCCAAATTTCAAGGGCCGTTAGCTTAGTTGGTAGAGCGCTTCCATGGCATGGAAGAGGTCACCGGTTCAAGTCCGGTACGGTCCACCATATTAAATTGTTTGAAATTTTACGAAAAATTTGCTTGAGACGGGAAAAAACCAAAAACGCGTCGCAATAAGCTTTGCTTATTTTTATTTTTTGGACATTTAGCTCAGCTGGTTAGAGCGTACGGTTCACATCCGTAAGGCCGCTGGTTCAAGTCCAGCAATGTCCACTAATAGGAATTTTGGGCCTGTAGTTAAACGGTATAACGGATCATTCGCATTGATCAGTTCGGAGTTCAATTCTCCGCAGGTCCACCAAAGTTGATTAGTTGCCTCGCTAAAAATAATCCGATCGTCCTCGTAGCTCAGTGGATTAGAGCGCCACCGTCCTAAGGTGGGCGTCGTAGGTTCGATTCCTGCCGAGGACACCATTTTCAAACTTTCCGAAATTTTTGCGGAATTTTCCAGGGCGGCGCTGTGCGCCGCCCAGTGTTTTTATAAAAAATAAATAAATAAATTTTCCTTGAATTTTAACCAATCTTGACTTTATGTCTTTTCATTAAAAGAGCGTTGGAAATAACGCTAACCGAAGAAAAAGCCATAGCGGCGGAGGCAATAACTGGATTTAAAAGCCAGCCGGTAAAAGGATACAAAATACCGGCCGCCAAAGGAATGCCGATGATATTGTAAAAAAAAGCCCAGAAAAGATTTTGTTTGATTTTATTAAAAACATACTCGCTCAAATCAATTGCCATCACCACGTCTCGCAAATCATCTTTGATTAGAACTATTTCTCCGGCTTCCATCGCCACATCAGCGCCTGACCCCAGAGCGATTCCCAAATCGGCCTGAGCTAAAGCTGGCGCATCGTTTATTCCGTCGCCAACCATCGCAACGACATTGCCTTCGTCTTGCAGTTTCTTAATCTCGGCTGATTTTTCCTGCGGCAAAACATCAGACAAAACCCGATCAATGCCAACTTGTCTAGCAATTGCCCGGCCAACGCGCTCATTGTCTCCGGTAATAATAGCGACTTTTTTTCCCATCTTGTGAAGCGTTTCAACCGCTTCTTTTGAATAATCCTTAAGCGTATCCGCCACCGCAATAATTCCGATCACGGCTTTGTCTTGCGCCAAAATAATGGCCGTCTTGCCTTGTTTTTCCAGAATAATAATCGCCTTCTCCTCCACGGCGGTCAAATTGATCTGATTGTTGGCCATTAACTTTCTTGTTCCAAAAAATATTTTTTTATTTTCCAAATCGGCCAAAACGCCTTGTCCCGGAACGGCTTGAAAATTTTTTACGTCTAAAAAATTTATTTGTTTCTTGTTTGCCTCATTAACAATCGCTTGAGCCAATGGATGTTCGGAGTTTTTCTCCACCGAAGCCGCTATCTGCAAAATTTTTAATTCATTGGCGTTCGGAGTTTGGATTTTCTTTGGAAATTGGAAACCGCCTTCCGGACGGCAAGACGGAAAATTTGGAAAATCCGCAACTGACAAAATATCGGTTGCGACAGGTTCTCCCTTGGTTAAAGTGCCTGTTTTGTCAAAAATAACCATACTTACCTTTCTGGCCATTTCCAAAGCCCTGCTGTTTTTAATTAAAATTCCGTTTTTTGCCGCAAGACCCGTCCCCATCATTACCGCGGTCGGCGTCGCCAAACCCAAGGCGCAGGGGCAGGCAATAATCAAAACAGTCACAAAAATTATCAAAGCAAAAGAGAAAGACTGACCCGACAAAAGCCAGGCAACAAAAGCAAAAACAGCGGCAACAATAACAAATGGGACAAAATAAAAAGACGCTTTGTCGGCCAAAAACTGTATTGGCGCTTTGGATCCTGTCGCCTCCTCAACAATTTTGATAATTTGAAACAACAGTGTTTTCTCCCCCACGCGCACCGCTCTAAATTTCAAAACTCCGGTTTTGTTAATGGTGGCGCCGATTATTTCATCCCCTTTTTTCTTTTCAACCGGAATGCTTTCACCGGTAACCGCTTTTTCATCAACACCGGAATAGCCGTCAATAACAATCCCGTCAACGGGAATTTTTTCTCCGGGCCTAACCAAAACAATATCTCCGACTTTTACACTGGAAACGGGAATTTTCATTTCTTTATCGTTTTTTATGACTGTCGCTTCCTTGGGCTGAAGTCCGATCAGTTTTTTGATTGCCTCGCCGGTTTTTCTTTTGGTTATCGCGTCAAGATATTTCCCCAAAGAAATAAAAACCAGAATCATGGCCGCGCTTTCATAATAAAAATGAGCTTCAATTTCCGCGTCCAAAAATATCAAAACAGAAGCAGTTAAGCTGTAAAAATAAGCGGCGGCCGTGCCGATAAAAATAAGCGAGTCCATGTCGGGAGATAGCCGCAACAATCTTTTGAAGCCGGAGATCCAAATATTAAAACAGGAAATAATGACTGATGTCGCCAAAACAAATTGAATAACAGTTCCATAATTTTCAAAAACTTTTGGCATCGGCAAACCAAGCATCTCGCCCATCGCCATATAAATAACCGGCAAGCCAAAAATCAAAGCGAAAAAAAAATGCTTTTTTAATTTTTGAGCTTCTCGCGTTTTTTCTTTCTCCTTGTCTTCGCGAACTTCTTTTTCAACAGTTTCTTCCGCCGCTTTATATCCCGAATTCCTAATAATTTTTTTTATTCCGGCAATGTTTATTTCAGTCTCGTCAAACTCCAAATAAAGTTTTTCAGAGGCAAAATTAATATTGGCGGATTTAATGCCGGCTTCTTTTTTGAGAATGCTTTCAATATTGAAAGCGCAAGACGCGCAATGCATGCCGAAAATTTTTAAAACAGTTTTTTGATTCATATTCATAAATTAATTATGTTTTTTGTCTCCGCCGCAAACGCACGCTTTTCCCTCATTGCAATCCATTGGAAATTTACTCGCTCAACGGAAAGAAAAAGCCGCCGTCGCCGAAAGCCGCGCTATTTTCTCCCACAACCTCTATAATCCCCGAAATCATTCCCATCCAGCAACTGAATTTATATTTTCCGCTTTTTTCCGGCACAAACTCCTTTACGCTTGTCTGTCCAGGTGTCAAAGAAATTTCTCCCTTAAATAAATTTCTTGAGATAATGGCGTTAGTGCATCCGCTCGTGCCGATGTCCCTAATCTCCCATCTTACCGGTATTCCGGCTCTTACCTTAAAATAATTTGGCGAATAATCATAAGAAGACGCGTTCATTTTCAAGATTTGCTTGCCATTAATAATTGGCGGTAAACCTTCTTTGCCATCTTGAAACACATTGTTTTTTGCGCCGGAAGATTGTCTATAATCGGATCCTAAATCACTAAAATTGGGAATTCCCAAAACATTCAACTGGGAATTGATGTTATAAAAAGCAAAAAATAAAATCAAAACACCAGACACTCTCAAAAAACTGTTAAATAAACGCGGTTTTTGGGAAAATTTAGCGCTGGACAAACCAATAAGCAGAAGTGTTGGCAAAGTTCCCAACGCGAATAAGAACATAATCAAACCGCCTTGAATTGCGTTTCCTGAAACTAAAGCCACCCCCTGAGCGGTTATGGTAAAACCACACGGCAGAAAGAAAGTGAGAGCGCCTGTTAAAAAGGGCGCGTAACGCCCTTTGAAATTGGCTTCATTGGCAATAATCCTTGTGATAAGTTTCGGCATTGTAAGCTGAAATTTCCTAAACGCCCTGAAACCAAATAAATGAAAAGCTGAAAAAATCATTATAATGGAAACAAGAATAATCAAAACCGGTCCGAATTTTAATGAAAAATTCAATTTGCCGCCGATTGCCCCCAAAATCGCGCCGAGAAATCCATAAGAAACGAGTCGTCCGGCATTAAAAATTAAATTGGGTTGAATTTTTTTCCAAACGGAATCAGTGACTGAATATAACTCATTCCATTGTTTTGACACTGATAGGATTATCCCACCAACCAAGGCCGCGCAACTGGAAACTCCCGCCACAAGACCAAGCGCAAAAAATATCGGCAAAAACGATTCCGAGCTGACATTTATCAATCCTGACAAACCCAATCTGTTTAATCCAATAAAGCCGGCAATAATCAACAGTCCCATGCCGAGAATCATCACCAATTCTTTTGACTGTCCCGCCCTTGCCGGCTCTTTTATGGGAAAATCGGAAAAAACATAGCCGGTTTTTTCAAATATTTCATTTAATTTATGGATGTTTGGTTTTTTATTTTCATATTCAATCAACACTTCGCCTTTAGTTGTTGAAGCGTCAACTGATTTGATGTTTTTTGTTTCCAGTATTTTTTTCTCAATTAAAATCTCGCAGGAAGCGCAATGCATTCCGCTGACATAGTAAATGTGTTCTTTTGCGTTTTTTGCCATGAAATTTTACTTGTTAAACAGTTTCGCGACTTTTAAAATTTCTTTAATCATCTCTTGTTTTCTTTTTTCATTTGTTGTTTCCATTGCTTTTCTGAAACAGGTATTGAGATGATTTTCCAACAGCGTTTGATGGGCTGATTTTAAAAGGCCTATCGCCGCCATGTTTTGCTGCATAATGTCAATGCAGTATTCGCCGCCTTCAACCATTCGGATTATCTTAGACATTAATCCTTGCGTTTTTTTAAAATTAATAAGAGCGCTTTCCTTTTGATTAAGCATGTTTTTTATTTATTTAATGGTTATTTTTGTCTATACCCATACCATAGGTATAGGTATATATTACATCAACTAGTGAATCATTGTCAAGAGTAAATGGTAATGTCCACACACATTTGGCGGTTTTTCCAGAATAGCTGTATTCTGGCGTATGAGTATCAATATGCCAACAACAATAAATATCCCCGAGCTTACGCTCGGGGTTTTTCTTATCCGAGTGCAAGCTTCGCTTGTCCAGTGTCCTCTTGTCCTTGCTGTTCGATGTATTCTTTG
>JBBINP010000034.1:0-9012 GCA_037443825.1 Candidatus Moraniibacteriota bacterium | reverse complement strand
TCTCTTTAAAAAATTTGAAAAAAGTTACGATTGGATTCTGGTGGGCAGCAAAATCGCGACTGAAGTCAAAGAGCAAAAAATGATTTTTGGGGAAAAAGTCATTATGCCGCTTGATTATGCCGGCGACGGTTTGGATATTGGTCCGGCTACAATTGCCAAATTTAAGGAAATAATATTTTCCGCCAAAACGATTGTCTGGAATGGTCCGTTGGGAAAATTTGAAAAACCGCCTTATGATTTTGGAACCAAGGAAATTTTAAGCGCCATTGTTTCCAGCCCGGCTTTTTCATTGATAGGCGGAGGAGAATCGGTGGAGGTTTTGGAAGCAAATGACGCGTTTGACAAAATTTCTTTCGTTTCCACTGGCGGAGGCGCCACGCTTGAATATCTAATCGGCAATAAATTGCCGGGACTTGAAGCGCTGGAATGATGTTTTTTGTAAAACAATTCATTTTTTGATTTTATTTTGTGTGTTATAATGCAATAAGAGTGTTTTTGAGAAATAATCCGTTTAACAAAAGGTAAAAATTCATGGGAATAATCAAAAAAATAAACGCGCGGGAAATTTTGGATTCGCGCGGCAATCCGACGGTAGAAGTTGAAATTGAGTTGAAAAGCGGAACAAAAGGAACGGCGGCGGTTCCATCAGGAGCGTCCACTGGCGCCTTTGAGGCGATGGAACTGCGCGACGAAGACAAAAAACGTTATCATGGCAAAGGTGTTTTGCGGGCGGTTGAAAACGTAAACGGCGAAATTCAGAAAGCTTTAAAAGGAAAAGATGCCAGCGAACAAATAAAAATTGACAAAATTTTGATTGATCTTGACGGCCAAGAAAGCAAGTCGCGCCTGGGCGCCAATGCCATTTTAGGCGTGTCGTTGGCGGCGGCGCGCGCGTCGGCGCAGGAAGTCGGAATGCCGCTTTATTTTTATTTGCGCGAATGTTTTAATTTCAAAAAAAAGAAAATTAAAATTCCCATTCCGCTTTTTAATGTTATCAATGGGGGGCTTCACAGCGATTCCGGATTAAGCGTTCAGGAATTTCTGATTATCCCAACTGGCTTTGAAACTTTTGCCGAACGGATGCGGGCTGGCAGTGAAATTTTTTATACGCTTAAAGATATTTTAACCAAAGAAGATCACCACGTCAGCGTGGGGGATGAGGGCGGATTTGCGCCGCGATTGGAAAATCATACCCACGCGCTGGAAATTATCAATCAGGCGGTGCGGGAAAGCGGCTATCTTTTGGGTTTGCAGGTTAATCTGGGCATTGACGCGGCTGCTAATTCTTTTTACGACAAAGAAGAGGGAAAATATTTACTTAGACCGGAACACGTCCAGCTTGAAAAGGAAAGTTTAATCAATCTGTATCGCGAATGGATTGAAAAATATTACATTATTTCCATTGAAGACGGATTAAATGAAGAAGATTGGGACGGTTGGGGAATTATGATGAAAAAAATATCTAAAAAACCGCTTTTGTACGGTGCGAATTGCAAAATTATCAAAGAACATATGGTCATTGGCGACGATCTTTTGGTTACGAACGTGAAACGTCTCAAAAAAGCCATTGAAAAAGAAGCTTGCAACAGTGTTTTAATAAAACCCAATCAAATCGGAACGCTTTCCGAGACAGTTGATTGTGTCAGATTGGCCCAGTTTTCTTCTTTCAATACCGTTATTTCGCACCGATCCGGAGAAACCACTGATGATTTTATTGCCGATTTGGCGGTGGCGGCGGGTATTGATTTCATCAAATCCGGTTCGCTTTCGCGCGGAGAGCGGGTTTGCAAATACAACCGCTTGCTGAAAATAGAAAAAGAAATAAAATCATAAACCATTCTTTTTTTGCGGAAAAATTTTCTCCAGTCGGTTGTTTGGTTGCGGCGCCTAATAAAATAATAATTTAAAAAATGAATCAGGTTGTTTGTTTCGGTTCAGCATCAAAAGACATTTTTTTTCCAACCAATGACGGTTTTATTTTTGAAACTCCGGCTGATTTGCTGTCCCAGAAAAAGATCGCTTTTGAATTGGGCGCGAAATATCAAATTGAAAATCGTTTTGAAGCGCTTGGAGGTTGCGCGGCTAATGTGGCGGTCGGATTGGCGCGGCTGGGAATAGAATGCGGATGTTGCGCGATGATCGGAGACGACGATTTGGGAAGGTGGATTTTGGAACAACTGAAAAAGGAGAAAGTATCAACGCGACTTATTCGGAAAGGAAAAAAATGCCGCAGCGATGTTTCAGCTGTTATTGTTGACGCTAAAAGCGCTGAACGGGTTATTTTTTTTAATCGGGACGCCAATGAAAAAATGGAAGTTAATGCGAAGGAAGTAAGCTCAAAAGCCGGCTGGTTTTTTGTAAGCGCGCTTAACGGCCGCTGGCGGAAAAACGCCGATGCCATTCTGAAAGCGATTTCCGGAAACAAGGCGCGCCTGGCTTTCAATCCCGGCGAAAAAAACATAAAAGACGATGTCGGAAAAATTCTGGAAATAATGCGAAAAACGGAAGTCTTGTTCGTTAACAAAGACGAAGGCATGGAAATCGTTTTTTTGTCCGATTCGGGCGCATCCAGAGAAAAAATCAATGAAGAAAAGTTTCTTTTGCGGACACTCAAAGCATTTGGTCCCCGGGTGGTCGTGCTGACGGACGGCAAACGCGGCGCTTGGGCGCAAGACAAAAAGCAGATCGTGTATTCTCCGCCGGGAGAGAAAAGTCCGCTTGAAACAACCGGCGCCGGAGACGCTTTTACTAGCGGTTTTTTGGCGGCTTATATCAAAGGCAAGAAACTTTCCGATTGCGTTAAATGGGGAACGCTGAACAGCGGACACGCGGTTCTTTTTTACGGGGCTGTTGATGGATTGTTGGAAGAAGTAAAAATAATGAAAAAAATCAAGCAAATAAAAACCGTAAATTTATAAGGCAAAGAGCTTTTAAAAATTTTTTGATTTATTTATTTTTCGCTCGCTCTTTTTGTTTCCGGAGCGATTGAACGAATAATTTTCGCGTTATTTTGCGGAAAAAAATGGCAACGCGGATGTTAAAAATAAAATTTTTTGATTATGTCACTGTTTTCAAAAATTTTCAGCGGCGGCGGGGGGGCGAAAGCTTTTTTGGCCCTGGATATCGGAACAGAAGTGGTTAAAGCCCTGATTTTTGAAAGCGAAGAAAAGGAAAAAAGAGGTAGAATAATCGGCGTGGGCAGGGCGATTCAAAAAAAGGGCAATATGCAAAGCGGAGCCGTTTCTGATATTTTTGGAACCATTCAGATTTGCCGCGAGGCGATTGAAGAAGCGCTTCAGGAATCGGGAATGCGCAAAATAAAAAAGACAATCATCGGGATTGCCGGCGAACTTGTCAAGGGAACGACCACAACCGTTCATTATCAGCGGAGCAATCCAGAGTCCAAAATAAATCTGCCGGAACTTAAAAATATCATTCAAAAAGTGCAGGAAAAGGCCTTTGAACGCATTCGCGCCCAGTTGATTTGGGAAACAGGACAAAACGACATTGAAGTCAAATTAATCAACGCGTCGATTGTTGACGTAAGAATTGACGGCTATCAGGTTGCCAATCCGATCAGTTTTCGCGGCAAGGACGTTTCCATAAGTATTTTTAACGCTTACGCTCCCATGATTCATTTGGGCGCGTTGCAAACAATCGCCGATGAGTTGGGAGTAGATTTGGTCAGTATCGTCGCTGAACCGTACGCGGTCGCCCAGTCGGTTGATTATGAAGACATTCTGGATTTCAGCGCAATTTTTATTGATATAGGAGGAGGGACAACCGATATCGCGGTGGTAAGAAACGGCGGCCTGGAAGGCACAAAAATGTTTGCTTTGGGCGGAAGAGCTTTTACCAAGCGTCTGGCGCGTGAGTTTAAACTGAACTTTGAAGATGCCGAGAATTTAAAAATAAAATACTCGCAGGGAAAATTGGGATCCGACGTAAATTCCAAAATTGAACAAATTCTTCGCAACGATTGTTTTGTGTGGCTGGGAGGAGTGGAATTATCGCTTGTTGAATTTTCCGATCAGGATCTTTTGCCGGCGAGAATTTTGCTTTGCGGAGGGGGAGCGGCGTTGCCCGGAATTAAAAAGGTTTTATCTTCTTTGGAATGGACAAAAAACCTCCCTTTTTCCAAACAGCCGCAAGTCAGTTTTTTGCAACCGCGCGATCTGATAAGAATTAAGGATAAGACCGGAAAATTAACCAGTCCTCAGGATGTCACGCCGATGGGTCTTGCCAATCTCGCGGTTGACGGATTTGGCGAAAAAAAGGAAATGTCCGGAATTCTCAGAAGGGCGATGGAATCAATTCAAAATTAATTTTCAAAAATATGCGCCAAATTTTCTATATTGATATTGATGAAGAAATAACTTCCGTTATTGAAAGATTGCGGAAAGCCGATTCGGGAGAAATTTTTTTCGTTGTTCCGAAAAACGCCCTTGTTCTGCAGAGTATTGTCAGTTTAAAATTATTAAAAAGGGAGGCCAACAAGATCAAAAAACGCGTCGCGATTGTCAGTCAGGATCAGGAAGGAAAAATCAAGTCCGAAAAAGCCGGAATTTTCACTCTCTCTTCTCTTGACGGATTAGAAGGTTTTCAGGACGCGGGACAAAAAAACGGCGTCGAAAAACGGACACAGGCCGTTAACGAATCTGAAAAATTGTCAAAAAACAAACGGATTAGGTTTTTGGGATCATCCGATTTTTATGAAGAAAATGAACGTAACGGGAAAATAAAAACAGCCGGCGCGCCGATTGAAATGAAAATCAATCCTCCGCAGGCAACCTCGTCTTTTCAGTCCCAATCTCAATTGTCTCCTCCGGATGTCGAGCATAAATTTTCGCGGGATAAATCGTTTAGTGAATTTTTTGACAACTATCAGGGTGTTCGCTCTTCTCTTCCGCCGGACCGACAATCAGTTTCCGGAGAACAATCATCAGTTTCCCATGTGTTGAAAAAAATTCTGATTGCCGCCGTTGCTCTTTTATTTCTGGCGGGAGCAGGAATCGCGGCTTATTTATTTTTGCCGAAGGCGACTTTGTTTGTCGCGCTGAAACGCGATTTATTCAAAGAAGTTGATGGAAAAATAAAGGCGGATGTGAAAAATACGGAAGTTGATTATCAGAACAAAACGATTCCGGCGCGTCTGATTGAAAAGGAGGGATTAATCACGCTTTCCCATAAGGGAACGGGAAACAAAACGATTTCTTCCCAAAAAGCGAAGGGAGTCATTATTATTTACAATGAATTTAGTTCGGCTTCCCAGTCTCTTGTCGCCACTACCCGTTTTAAGGATACCGAAGGGAAAATATTCAGATTGACGCGGGGAGTGGTGGTGCCCGGAGTCACTGAAATTTCAGGCAAAAAACAGCCAGGCGTGATTGAAGCGGAAGTTGTCGCGGACGAAGCGGGAAGCCAATACAATATCAATCCGACCACTTTTACCATTCCCGGATTTGAAGGCGGATCGAAATTTGAAAAAATATACGCCCGTTCAACAAAACCGATGGCGGGGGGGGGATCGGGAACGGCCGGACAGGAAGGACTCGTGGTTTCCAAGGAGGATATTTCGGTCGCGAAAAGCAAGACGGAAGCGGAGCTTTTGAAAAAACTTTCCGAAGAAATCAAAAAAGAAGCCGGAGAAGAAGATTATATCGTTTTTCAAGCCAAAGAAACAACTATTTTGGAGTCCTCCACCTCGGCAAGGCCGGATGAAAATGTCAGTGAATTTTCCTATTCGGCCAAGGGCATGCTGAAAGTTTTGGCGTTTTCGGAAAAAGACGCAAAAAACATCCTTGAAAATGATTTCAGGCGGTCTTCGGACGGCAGCCAAAATAATATGACTTTTGCGCAGATTGAATACCGCGACATAACATTTATAGACGGCATTCAGGCGGCCGATTTAACGTTCCACGCGAGAATTTTTATGAAACCGAAAATCAATGAAGAAGAGTTTCACGAGAATGTCCTGGGAAAAAATATGGACCAATTGCGTGAAATTCAGAGAATTTATCCGCAGGTGGAAAAAATTGACATTGATTTCTGGCCGGCCTTTTTGTCGGAAAAAATTCCCGATTACAAAAGTCGCGTGAAAATTCAAATAGATTGAAAAAAGCATTTTTCTGAAAATTATTTTCTTGCGCGAAACAAAAGACAGCCAAAAAACGCGTCAAACCAATTAAAAAACGACTTGCTTTTTTGGAAAATAACTGTATTATTTTTAAACAGCGGGGTTCTTTGTCAAAAAATAGAAGCGATAAAAAGGAGGTTTATAATGAATAAAGCGGGTAAAACAGCTTATATTTTTCCCGGCCAGGGGACGCAATTTGCCGGAATGGCGGCTCGTCTTTTAAGCCAGAGAGAAAGATGGGAAACCAAAATGGCTGAAGAAATGTTGGAAAAATCCGACAGGATTCTTGGTTTCAACATAACGGATTTAATGCTGGTTGGCGAGGAAGAGGACTTGTGCCAAACGGCAATCTGCCAGCCGGCAGTTTATTTATACTCGGTAATTCTTTATCGCATACTTGAAAAAAGGGATAACCCGAAACCGGATATGGTAGCCGGGCATTCGTTGGGGGAAATTTCGGCTTTAACGGTGGCTAATGTCTTAACCTTTGAAGATGGACTGAAATTGGTCTTGGCGAGATCCAAGGCCATGAAAATGTCTTGTGAAAAAGGACCGTTTTCAGCCATGGCGGCCGTTGTTGGAATGGAAGAAAAGGCCATAGAAGAAGTTGTTTCTTCCAATGCCGAAGTGGTGGTTGCCAATTATAACAGTCCCCACCAGACCGTAATTTCCGGAACGGCAAAGGGGATATCGGCGGTATCCCAGGAACTGAAAAAAGCCGGCGCTAAAATAGTCATTCCCTTGAAAGTTGAAGGAGCGTTTCATTCTCCGTTTATGTCTTCGGCGCAGGAAGAATTGAGAGAAGCGGTCCGTCAGGTTAAGTTCAGGAGTCCGATCTGTCCCGTCTATCAAAACCTGGACGGAAAGCCGAGTACAGACAGGGTTTCCATCAGAAAGAAACTGGTGGCGCAAATGACAAGCCCCGTCCTTTGGCGCCAAACTATTTCAAACATGGAAGCTGACGGAGCGGTGAGGTTTGTTGAAGTGGGACCGAATAATGTCCTGCAAAATCTTGTGAGAAGAATTGTTTTCGCGGAGGTGGAAACATATTCAATAAACAGTTATTAAACGAAAAAGACGCTGATATTTCAGCGTCTTTTTATTTTAATCTTTTTCTGATTTTCTTTTTCAGTAATTTTATCGCTTTTAAGATAAAACGTTTTTCGCATTTAGACATTTAAAAATATAACTTTAGTCCCTATGGCTGGGATATATATTTTCTAAGTTTAGTTGATTTGTAATTTTTGAATATATTTTAACTTTCTATCAATTTCTTTTTTCAATTCTACCGGATTTAAGGATAAATACAAATTTCGCAGTTCTTGTTTTTTCTTCCGGGATATTTGATTGGAATTCATCAGTCTTTGATAGGGAGTTTTAGCGACATCATAAATCTTTTTACAAACTGAATTGTTAATTTTTTCTTTGGACAATATTTTCATTACCGGCCTAAAAAAGTTATTGAATAACCGAAGTTCATTTTGATATATATCATTTACGGCTAGCAATTGTTTTTTCGTATCAAATCTGCCGTATCCCAGCCATTTGCGAATATGCGTATTGTTTTTCTGTTCCACGCGGGCGTTATCATTTTTTCTGTCCGGCCTGGAACGGGTAAAAAACAATTTATGCTTTTCGCAATATCCAACCATATGCCAATTCACAAACTCACTGCCGCTGCCGCTGTCCATTCCGAGAAGTTTAAAAGGCAAAACGTTTCTAATCGCATCCACCGCGGCAATCATTCCCGCTTCGCCTTTTCCCATAACCGCGATTTGCTCCGTCCAGCCGGAATAGATTTCGGTCATATCCAGCGAATATATGCATTCTCCGGAAGGATTGCCGCCATTATGGGCTACCGTGTCCATTTCCATAAAACCAACTTGGCTGGCGTCCCAATTGGTGATGCGGATTGGTACGGATGACTTTAAAAGCGATCCGTGCCTTGTAGTTCCGCGAGAGCGATTCAATTTTCTGATTTTTCTTTCTCTTTTCAATCGGCGATCCAATGTTCTTCCGGTTATCAATTTTAATTGTTCTTTTACCGAATTATCCACAGTCATTTCTTTTGATCTTTCCAGCGCTTCCAGCATCGGAATTAAAGATGGCTTGAGTCTTGCTCCGCATGGATATTCCAGGAGCTCCCAAATTTTAATCGCCACCAACATCACGTCAGATCCGTATTTCTGTTTTCTTCTTTTCCGGCCTTCTCTTTTAACCCGGTGGTAATCATAACCGGCTTGCATAATCTGGATGGCGTAATTGCGGTTGTAGCCGGTATTCAGACAGAATTCATCCAGTATTTTGCCCTTTTCAAATTTAACCGCCTTGAGATATCCGGGCTTTACCTCGTCAATTAATTCCTTTTTGCTCATGGGAGTCATATGGATAACCTTAAAAGTTAAGGTTATACGATATATGTCTCAACCGATGAGAGCAAAGTTAGGTTTTAGATGTCTCAATTCGGGGGTACGAGATAGATCATAAATAAATGTTACCAAGAAGTTAGTCGGATTTTTTCTCAGAACTAGCGATACGGTAGTCTCTTTGTAGTTTAAATATTTCTTCAATCATCTTATCAATTTCTCTTTTTAAAATCAAAGGATTGAGTTTCTCATGTTCTTGTTTTAGTTTTTCTTTAACAACCGCGTCAATTTGTACGTGTTCTAAAACTCTCCGGTAAGCCGATTTGGCTTGTGTTTAAAGAAATGGGGGAAGTTTAGTGTTTGCCTAGATGAGAATGATGTTAGGCCTACATTCTAGCTTGAACTGCAATTTTACCCTCTACAAATACCTCGCAGGGAGTCAAATAGCCAAGTCTTTTTCGTGGGCGATTGTTGATTAAATCGACAGTCAAATCCACGACTTCTTGTGTT
>JBBINP010000033.1:0-9210 GCA_037443825.1 Candidatus Moraniibacteriota bacterium | reverse complement strand
TTTTTCTTAAATTCTGCCACCCAACGCTCCAGACTGCGCTGGCTATGCGGACAGACCCTGGCTACATCTTTTAGCTTTAACTCCTTGTTTACGACAGGCAATACCCATCTTAACCGTTCTTCTTTAATTGTTGTTGGCATATTGATACTCATACGCCAGAATACAGCTATTCTGGAAAAACCGCCAAATGTGTGTGGACATTACCGTTTTAACTTGACAAAAAAATTTTCTTTGTTAAAATGTGATTTGTTGGTTTGTCTTTTGCTATCCGCCGGATAGTATTTTTTAATCATTCAAAGAACAATCAAATGACGCGTTATATTACCAAAGACGGATTGAAAAAAATTCAAGACGAGCTTGACGGATGTAAATTTAAAATCAGGCAGGAAATCGCCCGGGCTATCAAGGAGGCCAAGGAACAGGGCGACCTTTCGGAAAACGCTGAATACACCGAAGCCAAGCATCGGCAAAATGAAAACGAAAACAGAATAGCGGAATTGGAAATGATTCTTAAAAACTCGGAAGTGGTTGAGTACAGCGAAGACGCTTCGGCTGTTCATTTGGGATCGCGCGTGCGCGTTAAAGTCAATGGCAAAGAATCTGAATTTCAGGTTGTTGGATCCAATGAAGCCGATCCGGCCAATTTTAAGATTTCCAATGAATCGCCGATCGGCAGAGCGCTGATGGGCAGAAAAAAAGGAGAAAAAGTAAGCGTGGAAACTCCGGCGGGGAAAATAAGCTACGCGATTCTTGAAATAAGATAAAAATCTGTCATGACTCAAAAAGGCGCTGCCGGCGCTTTTTTGTTTGCCAATTTCAGTCAAATAAGTTAATATTAAAGCATTAAAGGGACTGTCAAAATACAACTTTTCAATCCGCTTGTTTTTGCCGCTGGCAGAAGTTAATTGCGTTGCCTGATAATTTTTTGCTAATCTAAATTGTCGGGATTTTTTAAAATAATATTCATTTGCGTCCGCTGTTTGGATTAAAAGAATTATAATATTTGTATGCGCGAAGACATTCTTAAAAATAAACTGGAAAAATTGGAATTGATTAAAAAAGCCGGGATGGATCCATATCCGGAAAGTTCGCGAAAAGATTTTAAGAATAGAGATGTTTTGGAGAAATTTGACGAATTATCGGACAAAGAAATCGCTCTGGCCGGAAGATTGAAATCTTTTCGTCTGATGGGCAACGCGGCATTCGCGCACATTGAAGATGAATCCGGCAAGATCCAGTTGTTTTTCAACAAAAAAAGATTAAACGGACAAAAATACGGTTTATTCGCGGATACGGCTGAAATTGGGGATTTTATTCAGGTTAGCGGCAAGTTATTTATTACCAAGGCCGGCGAAAAGACGCTGGATGTTTCTGATTGGACAATGTTGGCCAAAAATATTCGCCCTATTCCGACTGAATATTACGGTATAAAAGACATTGAAGCGAAATTGCGAAAAAGATATTTGGATTTGATGATGAACTTTGAAACGCGCGATCTTTTTCGGAAGAAAAATGTTTTTTGGAGGACTATCCGCGAATTTTTGGTTAAAGAAAGTTTTTTGGAAGTGCAAACGCCGGTTTTTGAGAATATTCCCGGCGGAGCCGATGCCAGGCCGTTTATCACCCGCCATGACTCCCTGAATCGCGATTTTTATCTCCGCATTTCTTTGGAGTTATCCCTGAAACGCCTTTTGGTCGGCGGTTATGACAAGATTTTTGAAATCGGACGCGTGTTCAGAAACGAGGGAATTGATCGCGATCATCTGCAGGAATACGACAGTCTGGAATTTTACGCGGCGTACTGGGATTTGGAAAAAGGCATGAAATTCGCGGAAAAAATCTATAAGAAAATCGTTTTCAGCGTTTTGGGCGGCTATGAGCATAAATATGAAAATAATAGCATAAACTGGAGCGGAGCGTTTCCGGCGATTGATTATTTCACTGAATTTCAGAAAACCGCGGGGCTGGACCTTGAAACGGATTTGTCCGTTGAAACATTGCGCGCGAAAGCGGATGAGATGGGAATCAAGTATGAAAAAAATTATGGCAAAGGAAGAATGATTGACGTAATTTACAAGAAAACAATCCGTCCAAAACTTATCCAGCCGTGTTTTTTGTTCGGCCATCCGTTGGAGGTTTCTCCGCTGGCCAAAAAAGATCCGCGAAACGGCAAAAAAGTATTGAGATTCCAAATTGTGGCGGGTGGCTCCGAGCTTTGCAACGCTTTTTCCGAACTCAATGATCCGCTTGATCAAAGGCGGCGCTTTGAAGAGCAGGTGCGGATGCGAAAAGCCGGCGATGAAGAAGCGCAAATGCTGGATGAGGATTTTGTGGAAGCGCTGGAATATGGCATGCCGCCGGCCTTTGGTTTTGGAATGAGCGAGAGATTCTTTGCGTTTTTGATGAATAAATCAATAAGAGAAACAGTATTTTTCCCGCCGATGAAAGAGAGTTGAACAAAAACGCAAAACAGATTTGGAATAAAAGCGGCAGAAAAGAAAAATCTTATCATGGATGAAAATTAGAGGAGGATATTAATTGAAACGGAACAATAGAAAAAGTTTTTTAAAAAAAGAATAAAACAAAAAATAAGGAGGTGATTTCCGTGAAGAAAAAAATAAAAGTGGCTTTGGCTGGAGTGGGGAATTGCGCCAGTTCTCTGGTGCAGGGAGTAGAATATTATCGCCGGCTAGGAGAGAATCATCCCGACCGCGCGCTGGGTCTGATGCACTATGAAATTGCCGGATATCGGTCTTTTGACATTGAATTTGTGGCGGCCTTTGATATTGATGAGCGCAAAGTCGGGCGTCCGCTTTCCAGGGCGATATTCGCCAAACCAAACTGCACGAAAGTTTTTCAAAAAAAAATTTCTGACTCCGGATGCGTGGTGCGAATGGGAGAAGCGTTGGATGGCGTGGCGCCGCACATGGTTAATTGCGCGGGGGACAAAAAAATTATTGTTTCCGGAAAAAAACCATGCGATGTGGTGAAAGAACTCAGGAATTCTGAAGCGGAAATCCTGGTGAATTATGTGCCAGTGGGAGCGGAAGAAGCGACGCGGTATTATGCCGCCGCGGCGCTGGAAGCGCGAGTCGGATTCGTGAATTGCGTCCCGGTTTTTATTGCTTCGGATCCGGCCGGATATTGGCCGGAAAAATTTGCCGACGCTTTTCTTCCGATTGTCGGAGATGACATCAAAAGCCAGTTGGGAGCAACGATTGTTCATCGCGCGCTCGCCAAGCTTTTTGGAGACCGGGGGGTGAAAATTATCAACACATATCAACTGAATTTCGGCGGCAACACCGATTTTCTGAATATGCTGGATCGCCGGCGGCTGGTTTCCAAAAAAATTTCCAAAACCAAGGCGATTCAATCGCAATTGCAAGAATTATTGCCGGAAGAAAAAATACACGTCGGCCCATCCGATTACGTTCCTTTTCTTCATGACAATAAAATATGTTTCTTGAGGATAGAAGGAGCCGGTTTTGGGAATATTCCGCTTAATCTTGAGCTCCGGCTGTCTGTTGAAGATTCGCCCAACAGCGCCGGCGTGGTTATTGACGCCATCCGGTGCGCTAAGTACGCGCTGGATTTAAGAATCGGGGGTCCGCTTATTGAAGCGTCGGCCTATTTTATGAAACATCCTCCGGAGCAAGCAAGCGATGAAGAAGCGCGCAATGTTCTTGAAAGATGGATAAAAGAAGATCCCGTCTGCGTTGAAGACAGCGCTTTTCTTTGCGTATCTTCATAACTAAAAACAAGGGAGCTGTTTAAAAATCAGCTCCTTTTGATTTTTTGTAAAAAACAGTGTATGATTAATTTGTTATGCTGGATATAAAATTTATCAAAGAGAACAAGGAGGCGGTCAAGAAAAACTGCCAGAATCGGAATGCCGCGTGCGACATTGACCGTCTTTTGGAATTGGATGAAAAAAGAAAGCATCTGTTGCGCTACATTGAAGAGTTGAACGCCGAGAAAAACAAGCTGAACGATTTGATCAAAATAGCCGATTCGGAAGAAAAAAAAGAATTGATTTTGCGCGGCAAGGCGGTTAAGGAGAAAATAGAAATAGCCGAGCCGGAATCGCGCGAAACGGAAGAAAAATACAAAGAAATTTTATGCGGGATTCCAAATATGTCGCATCCCGATTCGCCAATCGGCAAGGATGACAGTTGCAACAAGGAAATTGAAAGATATGGACAGCCGCCACGATTCAGCTTTGAGCCCAAAGGACACGAAGAGCTGATGGCGTCCCTGGATATTATAGATTTTGAACGGGGGGCCAAAGTGTCCGGATCAAAATTTTATTTTTTAAAAAACGAAGGAGTGATGCTGGAGTTGTCTCTTACGCAATTCGCCTTTGATAAATTAATCCAAAAAGGATTTGTCCCTTTCGCAACTCCCGATCTGGCAAAAGACAGGGTTTTGCTTGGCATAGGATATAATCCGCGCGGACAGGAAAAACAGATTTATTCTATTGAAAAAACGGATTTAAATCTTGTTGGAACGGCTGAAATAACCATGGGCGGTTATCACATGGACGAAGTTATTCCGGAAGACAAACTGCCCTTGAAATACGCGGCGCTTTCGCATTGTTATCGCACCGAAGCCGGATCGTATGGCCGGCACAGCGCCGGACTTTATCGCGTGCATCAGTTTACTAAAATTGAAATGTTTGCTTATGCCGCTCCGGAAACGTCGGAAGCGGTGCATGCGGAGCTGAAAAACATTGAAGTTGAAATATTCAGAGATTTGGGCGTGCCTTTCCGCGTAGTGGACATTTGCACCGGCGATTTGGGCGGTCCGGCTTACAGAAAATATGATTTGGAAGCGTGGATGACATCGCGAAACGATTGGGGCGAAGTAACTTCAACTTCGGACACGACAACATACCAATCGCGGAGATTAAACATAAAAACCGAGAGAAAAAATGGCAGTAAAGAATTTTTACACATGTTGAACGGCACGGCCATCGCTGTTTCGCGCGCCTTGATAGCTATTATTGAAAATTATCAGCAAGCCGACGGCAGCGTCAAAATTCCAGAAGTTCTCAGGAAATATATGCCGGGAAATATCGGGATAATAAAAAATAAAACAAGGCGTTAAAGCGGAAAAATGACGCTGAAGTTGAGGTATTGACAATATTTTGGAAGCTGTTAAAATAAAATAACTTAAATAAGATTAATTTAACAACAAAAAACGGCGAATTACTAACATAACTTAGTAAAATTCGGGTGAAAGAAAATACATCCCTGTGCGCAAACGCGTACGCACGAGGATGTGTTTTTTGTTCCCATTCAGTTTTAATTTTTGAAACAGAACGTTCAAAAAACAAGAACTTTGAAAACTAAATACTAATCAGCAATAATAATCGCAATTTTTTGCGATTAGTCCTGCCATTTTGAAGCCGAAAGGCGGAGAATGGCCTTGTCAGATTAATTTTTGGCAAGTAAAACCGTCCGCGCTCCTTTGGAGCTTCGGAACGGTAAAGAGTCTATTCAAATCAAAGAATTTATTTTCTTTCAGATTATTAACCCGTTGATTCGTTAACTTGTTAATAATCAAATATTTTTTGAGAGTTTGATCCTGGCTCAGGATGAACGCTGGCGGCATGGATAAGGCATGCAAGTCGCAAGGGTTTAGACCCTTGGCAAACGGGTTAGTAATGCATAGGAATCTGCTCCGGAGACGCGCATAATCTATCGAAAGGTGGAATAATTCGCGATAATATCTACGGATTAAAGTTGGTGTAACGCACTGGAAATTTCAAAATCCAAAATCCTATTGTTCAAATCGGTATTTGGAAATTGGAAATTCCGAGGTGTTGCATCAACGCTCCGGAAGGAGCCTGTGTCCTATCAGCTAGTTGGTGAGGTAATAGCTCACCAAGGCAATGACGGGTAGGGGGTGTGAGAGCATGGCCCCCAACATTGGGACTGAGACACTGCCCAAACTCCTACGGGAGGCTGCAGTCGAGAATATTCGTCAATGCCCGAAAGGGTGAACGAGCGATGCCGCGTGCGGGATGAAGGCCTTCGGGTTGTAAACCGCTTTTGTATAGAAAGAAGCCGTGCTTCACTTTTGTTCAGCGCGGAATTTTCAATTTTTAATTTCCAGTGAATTTTGAATGCGTTAATTTCCAAATATCTGAAACGTTCAAGAATTTGGCCATTTAAAATTTATCAGAAGTTAAAAATTAGAAATTCCGCTATGGGCGGGAGCGAGGCACGGATTGACGGTACTATGCGAATAAGAGGTTACTAACTCTGTGCCAGCAGTAGCGGTAATACAGAGACCTCAAGCGTTATCCGGATTTATTGGGTGTAAAGAGCGGGTAGGTGGACATATTAGTCAGATGTCAAATCCTTTGACTCAATCGAAGAACTGCATCTGAAACGGTATGTCTGGAGGAAGTGAGAGACCAGTGGAACTTATGGTGTAGCAGTGAAATGCGTTGATATCATAGGGAACACCAAAGGCGAAAGCATCTGGTTGGCGCTTTCCTGACACTGATCCGCGAAAGCGTGGGTAGCGAATGGGATTAGATACCCCAGTAGTCCACGCCCTAAACTATGCGCACTAAGCATAAGAGGAATCGACCCCTTTTGTGTTGCAGCTAACGCGTTAAGTGCGCCACCTGGGAAGTACGAGCGCAAGCTTAAAACTCAAAGGAATAGACGGGGATCCGCACAAGTGGTGGATCATGTGGTTCAATTCGACGATAAGCGAGAAACCTCACCAGGGTTTGAAATCCAGCTGCATACGCCAGAAATGGCGGGGCCTTCGAGGGTGCTGGACAGGTGTTGCATGGTTGTCGTCAGCTCGTGCCGTAAGGTGTTCCGTTAAGTCGGGAAACGAGCGCAACCCCTTTTGCGTGTTAAATATGTCACGCGATACTGCCCCGCACTAACTTTTTGACGCGTTTTCGCGAAAACGAAAACAGCGCATCAATTTTATCATCAAAAAGTTAGCGCGGGGAGGAAGGAGGGGATGACGTCAAATCAGCATGGCCCTTTGACACCCTGGGCGACACACGTGATACAATGGCCGGTACAGAGGGTTGCCAAGCCGCGAGGCGGAGCCAATCCCAAAAAGCCGGTCTCAGTTCGGATTGATGTCTGCAACTCGACATCATGAAGCCGGAATCACTAGTAATCGGGAATCAGAACGTCCCGGTGAATACGTTCTCGGATCTTGTACTCACCGCCCGTCACACCAAGAGAGTCGGTAACACCCGAAGATCCCGTTTAAAAGCGGGAACGACGGTGGGATCGATAATAAGGGTGAAGTCGTAACAAGGCATCCGTAGCGGAAGCTGTGGATGGATCACCTCCTTTCTAGGGAGATTTTGACCCTAATCGAGAGTATCACACGCATAAGCGCTTCAAACGTTATAGTTTGGCACTGTGGGATATGATTAGTGTCCGCTGGTCGGGGCTTGGGGAAACTCAAGCTAACAGCAATGGCGTAAGCAAGCCAAATAATTGCTAGATGTGTTTGTACACGCATCGGATAAACTCTTAATGGACTAATCGCAATAGACTGTGATTTACTTTGAACAAGAACACCTTAAATGGTGTTTTTGTCGTTATTTGCATAGAAACGATTATTTAGAGGGAGATTTTATTACCACTACTCCGCTCTCCGTTTTCGTGAAATATCAACAATCTTTTGCAATATAAACAAAACGGCGCTGTTGCCAAGGTTGAAATTTTGTCCAGCGATAATTCCTGCTAAAATTGCCGAAGTCGGAACGGAAAAACCTATACCGTCGAAGAAGCCATCAAAACCCGACCATTGCCCTGCAAGGAATGCAATCACGAAATGGGTTATTGTCGCTGTGTCTATGTGCCGGTAGTGGATTAATAGAATTTTGATTTTACATATTGAAAGTCGAGGCTGTAAGTTTTCGGCTTTTTATAATTTGCCAAAGTGATCAAAAAACATTAGTATAAATAAGAGCTAAATAATATTAAAAATTATGATTAACAATGAAAAAATCCTGCCACCTCGTCTAAAAACCGGACAAAAAATAGGTGTTATAGCGCCAGCTGATCCCGTGGCCGGCATGTGCTCAGAGGACGATATCAGGCGGGGATATGAATATCTGAAAAAAAAAGGCTTTCCTGTCGTTGCGGGTGGCTCAGTAAAAGATATTGCGACAAAACATGTGGCCGGCTCTATTAAGCTTCGCGTCAACGATTTTCATAATTTTATCAAAGATGACGATATAGGATGTATCATGGCTTTTTGGGGAGGATTCAATTCAAATCAACTATTGGACTATCTGGATTACGACCTAATAAAATCGAATCCAAAAATAATTATCGGTTATTCTGATATAACGGCTCTAACTACCGCAATAACAACAAAAACCGGTCTAGTAACGTTTTCTGGTCCGGGAGTGGTTTCATTCTTAAAACCAGAGCCTTTTGAATACACATGGAATTATTTCGAGAAAATGTGTATAAATCCCGTAGACAAATTAAGCGTAGAACCATCTCCCGAATATGCGGACGATTTATTTTTTCTAAGAGAAGATAATGATCACCGCATCAAAAAAATAAACGAAGGAATAAAAACTTTTGTTTCCGGAAAGGCACAAGGTGAAATTATTGCCGGAAATCTGCAAACCATACTGGTCCTAAATGGAACTGGATATCTGCCGGATGTGCAAGGAAAGATTCTTTTTGTCGAAGAGGATGAAACAAGCACGCCGGCTCATGTCGATCGGTATCTTGCGCAATGTAAACAGCTTGGATGGTTTAATAAAATAGCGGGATTGATTTTTGGGCGATTTACGGAACAATCAAGTTTTTCCAAAGAAGATTCTTTTGAAGATCTTTTGCAACAATATTTAGCAGATGTTAATTTTCCCGTCATGTATAATGTCGATTTCGGGCATTCTGATCCGATAATTACCATTCCCAATGGTGGAGTAGCTTCCGTGGATGCGGATAAAAAGGAAATTATATTTGACCGAGCTGTTTTATAATCAAAGATGTTATCAAAGCAAGATAGAAAAATTGTTGAGCGTTTCGAGCATATGCTCGATGAAAAAAGTACCTATAAAACAGGTGCTTTGTATCCTCTAACGCACCTCATGCACAGTTTTAATGGGTACTGTTAAGGATTGCATGGATATGTGATTTTTTAATTTTTCATCCAGATACTCGCTGGGAGTTTTCCCTCCCAAGGCCATATGTTGTC
>JBBINP010000032.1:0-9659 GCA_037443825.1 Candidatus Moraniibacteriota bacterium | reverse complement strand
AATCGCAGCGGTATACGCAATGACTTAATTTCTTGAACTCCATACTTACAGTATGGGACAAGAGGACACTGGATGCAACTTCATCTCTCGGGCTTACGCCCGGAGATTTAAGTTAGGTATTGTTAAAAATACGGAACCGACAAATGTCTGTGTTTAAAACAAAAACGGCTTTTGCCGCCGTCAATCGCGCGAAGAGAAGCGATTTTTCGAAATGATTTGGAAAGGCCGCAGCTGGAATTTTTGGCGACGGCCTTTCCGGTTTTAGGCAAAAATCTTTTCTTCCGCCAATTCAGATTCGCAGGCGGGGCAGGTTTCATGAATCTCTTTTATTTTTTTCGCGCTTCCATTGATTCTTTCAATCTCTTCCTCAGAAATTTTTATCCAGTTTCCGCATTTTTTGAAGTATCCGCATTCGGGACAGACAATCGCTATCCATGGCTGGTCAAATAGTCTTAACATAGCACATCCCTCCTCTCAAACGCTTTTTAATAAAACAAAAAGGGCAGTTGTTTTCGGCGACAAGGTTTGAATTCATTTCGCAATCATATTTTTCGCATTCAACGCATTCACGGCTGATTCCGTCTTCATCATTACAGCCAAAAACCGCGCCACAAACCAAGCAAAGTTTATAAAACTTCATTTATGCCTCCTTTCCGCAAGTTTTAAATTTTTTTGAAAAAGATTTTTTGCGTTCTCCTTTTTTGAAAAGAACCAATCCCCCTGTATTTTTCCAAAATTAATTGGATAATTAAATAAAAATTGCCCGCGATACCCGGTAATTAGCGGCGTATTTCCGTTTTGTTGACTCTGGCCTTGCCGAAAATTTTGGCGATTTCGTCAAAAGCCATGCGGGTTGCCTCGGTATTGTTCCGTTTATAATTGCAGGTATAAACGTCCATATTCACCATTCCCAGTTCCGGCCATGTGTGGATGGAAATGTGCGACTCGGAAAGCGCCACTACGCCTGTAAACGAATTATTGTCAAAGCGGTGATAACAGTTTCCGAGTTCGGTAAATTTGTGCTTTTTAATGATCTTTGAAATTTTCTTCTTAACCTCTTCCATATTCAGTTTGAAGAGGTAACCAGAATCGCACTGTTTCAAATCCCCGACGATGTGCGTTCCAATTGGATTTTTCATTCTTTAATTTTTCAAGGGCAGTTTGAAGATCCTTGAATCTCATTACCTTTGATTAAATTAAAATTAATTAGTAAAATCATTATAGCAACTGTTAATTTTAGCGCAAGTGTTTGTCTGACATATGCGAACGGAATTGTTTCAAAACATTTTGGCGACTGTCGTTTATCACGATGAAATGGATTTTCCGCTCACGGCTTTTGAAATATGGAAATATCTGATAAAATTTCCAATTTCTCCCTCCATAGCTGAAAAACGCGGCAGCGGATTTCAGTTTTCAAAAAATTATTCGCCGGCCGAAAAAGGATATTCGCTGGCGGATGTCACAATGGAACTGGAAAGCGGGCGACTGGACGGATTCATTGAAAAAAAACGAGGATTTTATTTTTTAAGAGGCAGGAGTGACTTGGTCGGCGAGCGGATTCGCAAAAACAAAATATCCGAAGAAAAAATAAAAAAACTGCTTGCCGTAATCCGGCTTCTTCGCTACGTTCCTTTTGTCCGCGGCGCGAGTATTACCGGCCGGCTGGCGGCAAAAAACGCCGAAAGAGAAAGCGACTGGGATGTGCTGATTGTTTTGAAAGCCGGACGCATCTGGACCGGCCGGACACTGGTAACTTTGTTTTTGCATCTGATCGTCAGGCGGCGGCATGGAAAGAAAATAAAAGACCGCGTTTGCCTCAATTGTTTTGTCGCCGATCGTTCGCTGGAAATGAAAAACCAGGATCTTTTTTCCGCGCGGGAATATTTCATTCTGACTCCGGTTTTTGGAGAAAAAATTTTCAGACTTTTTCGGCGTGAAAACCGCTGGATCCAGAAATATTTTTTGCATTACGGCGCGGAAGGAGAAAACGGAAGCATCAGAATGATTCCAGACACAAAAGCGGCGCGCCTGATCCGGTCGGTCGGAGAGTTTTTTTTCAGCTGGAATCGGCTGGAAAAATTTCTACGCCACCTGGAAAAAAAGAAAATTGAAAACAATCCGCTCACGCGGCGCGAAAAAAGCATCATTGAGGCCAATGACGAGCGGCTGGTTTTTTTTGCCGAGTCGCCCGCGAAAGAAGTTATCAGCCGCTTTGAAAAAAAAATGAAAAATTTGCGAACGAATTATGAATTTTTTCAGTCCAAAAACAGAAAATAGCATTGATTTGCCCACCAAAATCAACAAATTGCCGGCAAGTCCCGGCGTCTATCTTTTTTACGGCAAAAACAGCCGGCTTTTATACGTCGGCAAAGCGGCTAATCTGAAAAGTCGCGTACGATCTTATTTTGGAAATAAAAAAGACGGCCGCCTGATTGGTAATTTTGTGCACGAAATTAAAGATGTGAAAACGCGCGAAACCGATTCGGTGCTGGAAGCGCTGATTCTGGAAGCGCGTCTTATTAAAAAATTTCAGCCGGAATACAACGTGTCGGGCAAAGACGACAAGTCTTTTTCTTTTATCGCCGTGACTCGTGAAGAATATCCCCGGGTTTTTCTCGCGCGGGAAACAGAATTGCTTTCGGCGCGGGGGCTGGAAATAAAAGGAAAAAAAATTCCCATTTCCCGCGCTTACGGGCCGTATGTCAGCAAAAAACAGGCGCAAATCGCGCTTAAAATTATGCGAAAAATTTTCCCTTTTCACGCCAACAATGAAAAAACGGAGAAAGGATGTTTGGATTTTCAAATCGGTCTTTGTCCCGGTCCGTATGCCGACGCCATAACCCGCGAAGATTATCTTAAAAATATCCGCAGTCTGATAATGATTCTGGAAGGAAAAAAGAAAAGTTTGATCAAAAAACTTGAAAGGGAAATGCGCCGCAGTTCAAGCCGCCGCGAATACGAAAAAGCCGGAGAAACAAGAAACAAAATTTTCGCGCTGAAACACATTCAGGACGTGGCGCTTATTTCCGCGGAACAGATTCCTTTTCAACGCTCCGGATCGGCCGGCGAAAAATCCGGCAAAAAAAATATTTTCCGCGTTGAAGCGTATGATGTATCAAATATTTCCGGACAATACGCGGTTGGCGGCATGGTTGTGTTTCAAAGCGGACAAGCGAATAAAAATGAATATCGCAAGTTTAAAATCAGGACAGCTTCCTCTTCGGATGACGTCGGCATGACGCGAGAAGTTCTGCGCCGCCGATTTCAAAACGCCTGGCCGCGTCCGAACCTGATTCTACTGGATGGCGGACAAGGGCACTTGAGCATGGGAGAGCGGGTTTTGAAAGAATTCGGTTTGCGAATCCCGCTAGCGGCGGTGGCGAAAGGTCCGACGAGAAAGAATCTGGAAATCAGGATTTCAAATTTCAAGCCGAGTTCCGCCGCCGCGGGTTTTTTGGATGACAGAAATCTGGTTAAAAAAATTATGGACGAAGCGCACCGATTCGCGATTGACTATCACCGCCGCCTCCGGAAAAAAAATTGGGCATCCGCTTCTTGAGTCGGAAGAAATTTGCCAAAAAAAGAAAAAGTATGATACGTTTAAAGAGCCGTGTTTTTCCGGCGTAATTCTCCGGTTTTTCAATTCGTGAACGCTTCTTGTTTTCAGCAAAAACCCGCGGTTTTAATTCAGAAAAACAGCGCCAAAACAGCCAATATTGAAAACAAAATATCATTCAGAGAGTTTCTCAAATTCCATTCCCTTTCCGGAGAAAAAGGCGGATAACGGTGCATTTTCGCGTGAAAATCAAAAATAATTTTCAGAATTTTCACCCGCGCTTTCCAGTAAAGCAGGGTGAGTCCGTCGGGAAAAACTGAGAAGAAAACGCCCAGCAGGACATTTTTCGCTGTTTCAGGGTTGTGGACGTTGAAATAAACGTAAATAGCGGCGATTGCGCCGCCAAAAGACAAATCCAGGGCCACTTTCCATGATTCGCTCCAGCCGGATTCGCGGTTGAGATATTCTCCGTGGCGCAGGCGATCCATGGCGAAATGCGCCGCCAGAGAGAAAATGATTATCAGCCATGGATTTTCAACGTATTTTCCGATGTTCGCTCCGACGAGCGCGTGAGTGGTTAAAATCATAACTTTGTTTTATTAATAAATTGCCGGCTTATTCAAACAAGCGGACGGAAAAGATAATTTATTCAATTTTATTTTCATATATGCGATCGGGAATATTATACATCGTGGCCACGCCTATAGGGAATCTGGAGGACATAACGTTGCGCGCTTTGAGGATTCTCAAAAAAGCGGATCTGATTGTTTGCGAAGACACGCGGGTGACTAAAAAACTTCTTCAACATTATAACATAAAAAAACCGCTTTTTTCCTATCACCAGCACAGCCGTCTGAAAAAATCCGATTTTTTGATGGAAAACTTGAAAACGGGAAAAAACATCGCCCTGGTGACGGATGCCGGCACGCCGGGAATTTCCGATCCGGGAAACAAACTGGTTGAGGAAGCGTCCAAAAACGGCTTTCAAATCACGCCCATTCCGGGCGCTTCGGCGCTTTCGGCGATTGTCAGCGCGGCCGGCATTAATTTGCAAAAATTTGTTTTTTTCGGCTTTCCTCCGCACAAAAAGGGGCGGGAAACTTTTTTCAGAGAAATAGCGTCCGCCGCGTATCCGGTAATTTATTTTGAGTCGCCGCGCCGGATTTTAAAAAATCTGGAATTTTTTTCCAAATTCGGAGACAAACAAATTATTGTCGGGCGGGAACTCACAAAGATGTTTGAGGAAATAATTCGCGGCAACGCCGCGGAAATCGCGGAGCACTTCGCGCGTAATCCGGAAAAACTGAAAGGCGAACTTACGGTTGTCATTTTTTGATTTCCCGCCACTCTTTTTCGCCTTTGCTTATTTTCGCTACGCGCGCCCGGAGAAGAAAAAATCGCATTGACCGCGCTGTTTGCCCAGCGGTCTTTTCTTTTTGCCAAACGGATTTCAATGACATCTATCCCGCAAAAAACCTAATTGTATATTCAACGTTTATGACGCATAATAATAGACAAACAGACAAAAATATGCTAATCTTAAATCAAGTAAAACTAAACAAAACGCCTTGGTTAATATATGCTGGAAAGAGATTTAATTGGAATAGGTCTGAATAAAAAAGAAGCCAAAATATATCTGGCTTCTTTGGAGCTTGGTCAATCCACCGTGCAGGATATTGCTAAAAAATCCGACATTAACCGCGCTACCGCGTATTTTGTCATTGAAACGTTGATGAAATCAGGATTGATGAGCAGTTTTTATAAAGGCAAAAAACAATATTTTGTCGCCGCTGATCCGGATCGGCTGATGGAAGTTTTGGAACAGGAAAAAAATACAATTGAAAAGAGAGAAGAAAGTTTGAAAAAATTATTGCCACAGCTGCAATCAATTAAGTTAAAACATAAAGGGCCTGTTGTAAAGTATTATGAAGGAAAAGAAGGAATTAGAACGATGATTGAAGAGTTGGTAAAAAAATCAATGGGTGACGTAATGATGGCCTATTCAGTTGATGCGGTCAATAATATTTTTTCCGAAAAAGAGAGAAAAACTTCACGAGAGAAAAGAATAAGGAAAGGCCTGAAGACCAACGTTATATATACATATAGGGATGGGGTTTTGGAAAATACTCCCGATGGGGAAAGAAGGAAAATACCTACTGAAAAATTCCCGTTAACCTGCGATGTAGCAATCTACGATGATTATATTCGAATTGCTTCATTGGGGGAAAAACTGGTCGGTATCGTCATAGAAGATAAAGACATTACTAATTCATTAAGATCTGTTTTTAAATTAGCTTGGGAGGCAGCAGAAAAATATCAAAAAAAATAGAAACTGTCCTATATCAAAATAAGCATTACAAAAAAATTAAGGGACTTGGAATTATCCAAGTCCCTTTTCCGAAAAAAAAATTTTTGTACGCACTGAACATGATAGATCAAGTGCGACAAATTTTTGATTAGTCTTCCATAATTTATCCTCCTTTTTTAGTTATTTTTCGGCAACAATGTTGCCATGTCTACCAGTCAGATTAATTGCACTTACTTGGCGTGTGATCTGTTTTGTGTTTTCCAGACCACACGCTTTTTCAGTGTCTTCTTAATCATCCATGGCAAACCCCCCAAAAAAACTCTTTATATTTAAAACAGTCAAAGACTGTTTATAACTTTTTAAAAAACTTAATTTTTTGTTTCGTTGTATTCTAACAAATCATAAAAGGTTTGTCAATAGCAATCAACAATAAAAATCAACATTAATATTATATGGCTTAAATTAAGCAATAATTAACTATATTGATATTCAGTAATTCTAAACAAATTTTTTCAAACAGCGGACTGTCTGTTTTTGATTGTTAATTTGCTGCAAAAAAACACGAGTATGTTTTTTCAATTTCAGATAAACAATGAATAATGTTAATTTACACAAACAAAATTATTAGATAAAATGCCCTTAACTAAAGGATATATTGACTTTTAACTAAAAATAATGTTAGAAATACTTGACAAAATATTTTTAACCTGCTATACTGGGCTGTACGCTGAAAAAGCGGACAAGCACCTGAAAAGATAGACAAGTTACAAAACCTAGGTGATGCGCTGTCTGAGAAATCGGACAAAACCGGTCATCTGGCTAGTCCAGCGCGCTTTAGCCGAATGCGGGCAATAATTAAAAACATTCTAATTGGTCCCCATCATGGCTAAAGATGTCCGGATAAAAGTAACTTGTCGCAAACGGATAGAACTTTGACAACTTACCCTCACTTTTGCCTGAAATAAAGCAAAATAAAACATTTTTGGCATAAGCGAGGGAAAAACTCAACACGACAAATCCGCAAACAAGGAAAGTATTTGCAAGGCTTTTCTTGGGGCAACCTTAGTCGTGTTGGGTTTGCCTCAAAAATAGCCTTGAAAAAAGCTTTCCTGTAAAACGGAAAGTTTTTTTAATCTTTTTTAAAGGGAGGTAAAAGATTGAAAAGATGCAGGATTTCATGCAGGGCCTGCGGACATGCCGGCGCATGTCCTATAAAAAAAGATGACGGCGGGCGATGCGCTGCCTGAAATAAAACAGCGCATTAAAAAATCCCTCCTTAAAGAAAGGTATAAAAGGAGGTTGCGGAAAATCCATCCGCGTAAAAGGAGGCAGGTGAAAGCTCCACCGGCAGCAAGCTAGAGAAGTTCGGTTTCGTGAGAACCGGACCCCTGTCTTAGACGGGGAACTGAGTGGCTAAGGCTAAGTTGGTGATAGATAGCCAACCGGACCCGTGGGTCCGGTGGCCGTAAGCCCACGTGTCGCAAGGGCGACAAATGGCAGGAGGTCCACGGACCAATCCAACGAAGTGTTAGCAGAACGCTTGGCAACAAAAGGACTCACGAATCCATCTGCTGCTTAAAAAAAGCCAATACAGATTCGCATAGGAAAAAGAAACAGCGATTTCTTTCTCCTCTCTCCAAAAGTATTTTTTAGAAAAATATTTTTGGAGGGAAAAATATGCCGGTGAATTTGTCCGGTGTTTCAAGTAAAAACGCTAAAGGGTAAAAAGGAGGTGATAAAATGCCCAACTGCTCCATCTGCGGAAGTAGCGGCGCCACTTATGCCCTTCCCTTAAAAAAGGAAGAAGGCAAGTGGGTCGCGAAACCCATCTGTGGCAAGTGTCGGAAAGGTCTCTTCAGTGAGGCCCGCGCCGCCAGAAAGACCATTGCAATATATGGTTTGGAAGGCTCGCTGCGTGAAGCCGAAAGGCGTAACGCGGACGCGGAAAAATTCCGGCCATTCCTGGATGCCTTCGCGAAAGCGGAGAAAGTGAAAGCGGATAAGCGCGAGGTCAAACCCGTTCGCAAGAACGGTAAAAAACCAGCGCTTGTCGTCAGCTCGCTTTAATCCAGAAAGCGCCACCGCCCTCAGGCGAGGGAAACAGTCGCCGTCTCCGGACTCCCGCCTAGCCGGAGCGAAATAAACGGGAAAATTCCTTCGGGTCAATAACGGACAAAACCGGAAGGTTGCGGAAAATCCATCCGCGTAAAAGCATGGGCGAGAGAGAGGTATTCTCATCAAATGATGAGTTTGCTTCTCAACGAAACTCTCGCCTCTCTCTTGCAGAATATTTCAGAAAGTATTTTGCAAGAGGGAAGGAACTGAGCAGACAGCTTCTAAGTCCAGCCCTAGGACAAAGGGACCGATGCAACAAAAGCATCCAGGTAGGCATACAGCAAACCAAACTCATACTGAATCGCTGCTAGCCAAGTGGAAGACGGGCGATCTTCCGCATCTGCCAGTTTTTTTTCAAATGTTTTTGGCAAAAGAAAAATCTTTTTAGAAAGGGATCATCGATTCTGAAAGTTATTTAAAAAGTGAGGGATATTAACGGAGGAAAAATGAAAAAAAATATCTTAAAACCGCGAGTGCCGATGAAAGCGGTAAAAACACTGCGCCATAAAGGAGGCGCTCATTCTTCAAAAAAAGGAGGCAAGGGTTATGAAAGGAAAAAAGAAAAACGCGCTTTGCGCAAAATCCTGCAAGGGTAAAAACATACTTACTCGATACTAAATGTAGTGTGCGGAGGCGGTAGGATTCGAACCTACGGTGCCCTTTCGGACACAACACATTAGCAGTGTGCTGCTTTCAGCCGCTCAGCCACGCCTCCATATTTTTTTAAAACACGCCGGCTGCGCCTGCCTGAAATTTCCCAAAAAAACCGAATGCCTGCCGGCGCGCGCCAATCAAATTAAACACATTTTCATAATTCCGCCAACACGCATAGAATATCAGATATCGCGCAAAAATTCAAACGTCTCCACAATATTCAATGTGTGTCACAAAAAATATTGACAATAGCGATTATTTGTGCAAGAATAGTTGCGAGCTTCGCTCAAAAAATGACTCGGAAAAGGAGAGAAAAAAACATGAAAAAATCGGTGTTCGTTCTTTTTTTGTTTGTTGGATTGGTGTTCAGCGCAAATAACGTTTTCGCTGAAAATATCAACCCAAAACCGGCGCTGACGCTGGTGGAGGAAGATAGCGGATCAAAATACTTAATTGACGAATCTGGAATAATATACAGCTTCTTGATTCCGCTAGACGTAAGAGTGCAGTTTGAAAGTGGAGGGTTTTGGATTTCTCCCTATATCTTGCACGGACCGCCGGTAAAATACGACGGAATTAAAATTACTTGTGCCGGATATCGAGTCCTGTCTTATTACGATGAATTAGGACCACATGGGGGAATTTTTATCCCCCCCAGATATCCGTATGAGTATTGTTTCTTCTCCGGTTTTATTATTGACGGAGAAGGAAAAAAATACACAACCCCATTCGTAATACTGGGGTATATAAAATAACTAAAAAAGAGAGGTGGCATCGCCTCTCTTTGCATTATTTTTAATTTTTGTTTTTGATATTTCATTGCATAAAGATGGTGAGAATTTAATTTTTAGTCGCTTAAATCCTACCACTTCTTTAGTTATCCACCACACTGTTTAGTATAGAGCCTCCCTACATTCTAGCTTGAACTGCAATTTTACCCTCTACAAATACCTCGCAGGGAGTCAAATAGCCAAGTCTTTTTCGTGGGCGATTGTTGATTAAATCGACAGTCAAATCCACGACTTC
>JBBINP010000031.1:0-10446 GCA_037443825.1 Candidatus Moraniibacteriota bacterium | reverse complement strand
CTTAACTCTGCTGAGAATAACCTCGGTAGAATGTTCTAAAGCAAATTCAGAAACTACCAACCTAGAAATTTTCGTATCTATTTTAAATCTTTTTTTGTTGGGAGAAATTCTAATGTGACACTTGGAACATTTAATTCGTCTATCTTTTAATTGATAAAATTTAGTATTAGTTTTGCATTTCGGACAAAGGTATTTCATGATACAATAATACCATAATCTGGTCCGAAATTCAGGACTTTACCCAAAAGTATTTTTAATAACCACGCCCGCCCTTCCGCCAGCTTTGAGTATTTTGACGAAATGCTGCAAAAACAAAGAGGCGGTTTCGCTGGTCTTGATTGGAAAGTTTTGTTGGACTTCCGCCCGCTCTTTTCCGCCGAATGGCGGATTAGCCAGCACCACATCATAGCGGTCTTTTTCTTGGATGTCAGAAATGTTTTCTGCCAGAGTATTGGTATGCACGATATTTGGAGCTTCTATGCCGTGCAAAATCATATTCATCGTGCCGATGATATATGCCAAAGATTTTTTCTCTTTGCCGTAGAATGTCTTTTTTTGGAGAATTTCAATGTCTTTCGTGGTTAAGCTTTTGCTCTCTTTGAGATAATTAAAAGCTTCACAAAGGAAGCCCGCACTACCGATCGCTCCATCATAAATCCTATCGCCGATTTTGGGAGCGACTATTTTGACGATAGTTCTGATGAGCGGACGCGGCGTGTAGTATTCTCCGCCGTTTCTTCCAGCATTGCCCATATTTTGGATTTTCCCTTCATACAAGTGGCTCATCTCGTGCTTTTCCGCATTGGTTCTAAAACGGAGCTGGTCAACCAGATTGATGACTTCACGAAGGTTATATCCGCTGTGTATTCTGTTTTTCAGCTCGCTAAAAATTTCACCGATTTTATATTCAATGGTGTCCGCGCTTTCCGCCGAAGCTCTGAATTTTTTTAGATATGGAAAAAGTTTCCCGTTTACAAAATCATTGAGGTCATCGCCAGTCAGGGCGTTGTGGTCTATTTTCCCGTCCTTTAATTTCGGAGCTGCCCAAGTGTTCCATTGGAATTCTTTGGAAATGATGTTGGTATATTTTTTTCCAGAAAGTTCCGCGGCGGTTTTCCTGTCTTTTTCCAAGTCATCAAGATATTTCAAAAATAATATCCAGGAGGTCTGTTCCACATAATCCAGCTCGCTGCTGCATCCCGCGTCTTTCCACAAAACATCATCAATCCTTTTGAAAATTTGCTCAAACATAATTTATCGTAATTTTAATGGTAATTTTTTATAAAAATATTGTGCATAAAAGTTGCGCAAACTGTGAGCCGTTTTGACCCTTTTTCGGTTGATTTTCGGCACGAATATTGCTAATATCATTATAATCCAGAACGCTTAAAAAGCCAATAAATTACCCTAAAATTACAATTATGCGATATTTGCCTAGATATCGGATATTCATCCTGCGAAAGCTTCTGCTTGAACACCCAGATATCAACACAACTATGATGCCGTCCTGGGATATCTTGTTAAATACTTCAAATATAATCCGAATAGAATCGTCCTAATTCCTTCTGATATCGCAAATGTAAATGTCAGCAATCTTTTTGGGGATGGCGCCGAAGATATTTTGTGGCGGAGAAATAGCACAAAACAAAAACGCGACTCCGAAAGAATCGCGCTTTTACTCGTTTCGTCCCGCGGCGGTGATTTTCTCAAGTTTTTCGCTCGGATGAAAAACGGTCGCTTGAGAAATTCGAATGTTAGTTCCGAGGCAGGGACTCGAACCCCGATTCGCAGGACCAGAACCTGCTGTCCTACCATTAGACGACCTCGGATTTTTAGGAGAAATTAATTGCGTGTCCCGCGTTTTTCCGTCTGGTTGGCCGGAAAAATATTTTGATATCTGAAACAAAAACAAGACCAGCGGGCCTTGTTTCCAATTTAACTTAAAAATGGAAAAAAATCAAACTGGCGCGCTCGTCCATAACATTTGAGACTTTGCGGCAGATAATTTATTCATAATATACCTCTTTCAGCCCCTGATTTTTTGTTAAAGTTTTTAATCTTTTTCAATCTGATAAACCTTATACAACGAATCGTCGCCTTCATCATAATAATCCGGCACCAGCGCTTCTTCAAGAAGTTTTACGCCCATTTGTTTCAGTTCGTTTTGATAGCGTTCAAAAAATATTTGCGAATTTTATCGCAAATGCATATCCAGCAAAACAGATTTATTTTCTTTTCCGGCTTTTTCTTTAAGTTTGGCAACTTGGGCTTTTTTTCTGCGGACTGAATATGTCCTTACTTTTTCAGTCATACTTTTAGTTTAGATTTTCCATCTCATTTTAGCATATTTGGTGTCCAGATTTCTTAAGCCAGTATACATGCTTCTTGATTTTGAATTTGCCAATCGTAAAACTACGGTTTTAAAAAAGGTTTTTTTTGCCAATCAGCCGTTTGCCGACAAAGAATTTTTTCTTTGTCGTCCGGTTCCGCCATAATCTTTTCAACCACTTTCTCCATTCGCATCCCCTGCGACCCCTTGACCAAAACAAAGTCGTCGCTTTTTATTTCCGCTCTTATTTTTTCTCCGGCTGATTCCGGATCGTCAAAATGAAATATTTTTTCCGCCGAATATCCCGAGGATCTCAACTCTTCCGCGGAAAATTTCATCCTGTCGCCCACCGCCACGAACAAGTCCACTTTCGTTTCAAAAACTTTTTTGCCGATCAAACGATGTTTGTTTTCCGTTTCTTCCCCCAATTCCAACATATCTCCCAGCACCGCTATTTTTCTTCCAAAGTTTCCTGCCTCTGCGAGAGTTTCCAATGCTGCCACCGCGGAAACCGGAGAAGAATTGTAGGTATCGTCAATAATAAAACTGTTTTTTATTCCGGCGATCAGGTTCATTCTTCCGAAATGCGCAACAAATTTTTCCAGCACCAAAGCAGTATCCACCAAATTTATTTTAAAATATTCACCGACAGCGGCGGCGGCCAAAACCGAATAAACCAAATGACGCGCCAAAATATGAGGCAAGCGGAAAGGAATTATTTTACCGCCGGAATTCAGCTTGAAATTAATGCCCTTTAACTCCGGACTGTTTTCGCCAAAAGATATGTTTTCCGCGCGAAAATCAGCATCTTCCGCGAATCCATAAGTTATAACGCGGGCTTTGGTTTTTTCTCTCATCGCCCTCACTCTTTCATTATCCGAGTTTAAAATCGCCAGTCCGTCCGGCGGAAGATTTTTGATAATTTTTCTTTTCTCGCCGGCTATCTGGCTAAGATTTTTGAAAAATTCCAGGTGGCTTTCGGAAACATTGGTAACAATGCCGACCCGAAGGGGAACAAAACTCGTAAGATATCCGATGTCGCCAATCCTATCCGCACCCATTTCCAAAACCAGAAACTCCGGATAACGCGTCCAAATAAGAGCCGACAACCACTTTAAAAACACTTCCAGCCATTTCAGGATTGATTTTCCGCCTGTTTCCGCGCCGATAATCGTCAGCGGTATTCCGATTTCATTGTTGTAATTTTTTTCATTTTTCCTCGTCCTGAATCTTGAAGACAAAACCAAAAATACCGCTTCTTTCGTGGAAGTTTTTCCGACTGATCCGGTGATGCCAATAATTGTCGGTTGATGCCGCTTAATGATGGCGATTGCCATAAGCCGGAGAATGACTTCTAGACATTTTAATTTTTTGGATTTCATAATTTATGTATATTTAGGTTTTTTTATTTTTCTTTTTTGTTTCTTCCGTAATGGGCAAAATAGGCGCTTCGTCAATTTGTTCTGGTTGTTTCTCCGTCCAATTCAGTTTTTCAATATCTATCGGCTCCGTCGGTTCAATTTTATAATAATCCATCAAAAATTTCATTATTTTTCCGACCGCCGGCGCCGCGCTTGATTCCGCCCAAACAACTCCCTGCGGATTTTCCACTTTAACCAGCACGACGAATTTTGGATCGTCAATGGGAGCGTATCCCACAAACGATCCGATATTAATTCCGTCTTCATACCCCTTACTTTCTTTTTTAGGAACCTGGGCCGTTCCTGTTTTGCCCCCTACCAAATAACCGGGAACATCCGCCTTTTTGCCATGTCCGTTAACCACCACGTTTCTGAGCATGCGTCCGACCTCCTGCGCCGTTTTTTCGGAAATTACCCGCCGGATAACTTGAGGTTCAATTTTTTCTTCGCGTCCGTCGACATAAGTTATTTTTTCAACAATCTGCGGCTTCATCAAATTTCCGCCATTGGCGACAGCCGCAAAAGCGTTAATCAACTGAAGAGGCGTCATGGAAATTCCCTGACCGAAAGAAGCGGTAAAAAATTGTATATCGCTTTTCAAATTGTTTAAATTATTAATGTTGCCGGAAATTTCACTCGCCAAATCCACTCCGGTTTTTTCCCCGAAACCAAAACGTTTTGCGTATTCGGCAAATTTCTTATTGCCAATCTGTTTTTCCACAAAAATAACTCCGGTATTGAGAGATTTTTCAAGCACCTGCGTCATTGTTTGCTTCCCATGACTCTTGCCGTCCGAATTTTTAATGACATATCCCGCTTCCTTGACCGCGCCGACATCAGTATAAACGGTATCCGGACTCACTTTTCCTTCTTCAATGCCCATCGCCATCGTAATCGGCTTAAAAACCGAACCGCATTCATAGGAAGAGCTGACGGCCGGATTCAGAAAAAAAGAAATATCTTCCGTCTTATTGTATTCATTAGGATTGAATGAAGGCAAATTGGCCAACGCGATGATTTTTCCAGTTTTCGGCTCCATAACAATCGCCGTGGCGCCGTTCGCTTTGTGTTTTTCAAAAGTTTCCCTCAGAATTTTTTCCGTTTCATACTGCGCCGTGTGGTCAATAGTCAAAATCAGATTCGTTCCGTCCCGGGCGGGATTGATATTTTTCCGGGAAGTGGATATCCATCCTCCCCGCGTGTCTTTTTCATGGGATATAACGCCGGGCGAGCCTTTCAATTTTTTTTCCCAATAAGCCTCAACTCCGTAGCGGCCGGAAAAATTCTGTCCGTCCGATCCCACAAAACCGACAACGTGCGCCGCCAATTCTCCAGCCGGATAAAAACGGAATTTTTCCGACATAAGATAAACACCCGCCCGCTTCCAATCACTAATTTCCCGCGCTTCTTCTTCGGAAAGCTTGCGCTTGATAATTTCAAACATGTCATTGGGATCGGAAATTTTATCTTCTACCGATGCCGCGTCAAGCGAAAGAATTTCCGCCAATTTACGCGAAGTTTCTTTGCGATCGGAAATTTCTTTGGGAACCGCGTAAACCATCTGCAGATCGCGGTTGATAGCCAAAGGATAAATGCTGTTTTTTTCCCTGAGATAAATCTCACCTCTTTTTGGCTCTAATGATCCGGAAAAATGGTGTTGATTTTCAGCAATAACGCGAAAATCTTCATGACTTACGACTTGCAGCGCGTAAAGACGTCCGGCGATAACCGCCGCCGCCGCCAAAATAAAAAACAGCAAAGCGCGGATTCTCCAGTGTTTTTCCGATTTTTCCCCGGCTCTTTCCAACTTTCTGATGCCCGTATTTTTCATAAATCATATTTTTACGCGCTTTAATTTTACAAATACGGAAAAGCGAAAAAAATCAGCGCATCGCCATCGGTCCGGCTTCTTCAATGAAACTCACGTGTCTCAAATTCCCCATATTTATGTTCTTGCTCTCTTCTTCAATGCGATAAAGTGATTTCAGTTCCACTTCTTTTATTATTAATTTCTCGTTTTCTTTCTGAAGTTCGGAAATGCTTTTTTCAACCTGGCGAATCTGATAACCTTTGGCGGCACGGCTATTGACGGAATAAAGATAAAAAACAAGCGCGAGAACAAAAAACAGAAAAATCAAAAAAATCGGACTGGCAAAACCCGCGCTTTCTTTTTTGTTTTTGTTTTTTGCCCTGAAATCCGCTATCAAAATCCGCGAATCATCGCGAACCAAACGCGGCTTCCATCGGCATGAACCCCCCCTTTTGATTAAAATTGTTCTTTCGGTCATAATTTCCAGCCCCCTGGAAATTCATCTGGTTTTTTTGTTTATTTAAATTTTTTCAACAATTCTCAATTTCGCGCTTCTGGATTTGGTATTGGCCAAAACCTCCTTCCGGCTTGGAACAATCGGTTTTTTGGAAATTATCCTAACAGCCGGTTCGCGTCCGCAAAGACATTTGGGAAACTTCGGCGGACAAATGCATCCCCTCGCATTTTCCGCAAATATCAATTTAACTTCGCGGTCTTCTCCCGAATGAAAAGAGATAACCGCCAGCCGTCCGCGCTTTTTCAGCAAATTGACGGCATCTCGCAAAAATATCCCAATATTCTCCAGTTCACGATTAACTTCCATGCGAATCGCCTGAAAAGTCCGGGTGGCAAAATGAATTTTTCCGTACTGATATTTTTTAGGCACGGCCAAGCGGATAATTTCAACAAGTTCAGAGGTGGTTTTAATCGGTTTTTGTTTTCTTTTTTCGGCAATCGCGCCGGCAATTGAACGGGCGTATTTTTCTTCCCCAAAAAGGCGGAGGACGCGTTCCAATTCATTTTGACCATAACCATTCACCACATCGCGGGCGGACAAAGACTGCCTCAAATCAAAACGCATATCCAGCCGTCCTTCTTTTTGAAAACTAAACCCTCTTGCGGAATTTTCCAGCTGATCGGAAGAACATCCGAAATCCGCCAGTATCGCATCCGCCTTTTCCACTTTCAAAGAATCAAAAATTTCTTTGAGATCGGCGAAATTGGCGCGAATAATTTTGACATTTTCTTTTTTTAGTTTCGGCTTGAAATATTTTATTTTTTTAGCAAATGAACAAACGGCGCTTTCGTCCTTATCAATAGCAATCAGAACTCCGCCGGGCATTATTTTTTCAAGAATCGCCAAACTGTGTCCTCCGCCGCCAAGCGTCGCGTCAACAACCACATCTCCCTTTTTCAGATTCAGATTTTCTATGGATTCTTTCAATAGAACGGGTTTGTGAATCGTCATGGAATTATAAATTCAGATTTTGCTTTTTCTGCCGGAAATCAAAAATTTTTTAATATACTCCCAATTTTCCCAATTGTTCGGCGATTTCATCCGTGTTTTTTTCAGCTTTCTTTTTATAATCCGCCCAACGATCAACATCCCATATTTCCAACCTGTTGTACACGCCGACAACAATAACGTTTTTTTTGAGGCAAGCGTACTGCTTGAGATAATCGGGAATAAGCACGCGTCCCTGAACGTCAATTTCCGCGTCAATCGCTCCCGCCAACATCAAACGTATGAAACTGCGGGTGGTTGACTCTCCGACAGGTAAAGTCCCCAGTTTATCCGCCAGACCCTCCCACACTTTCAAGGGATAAACAAAAAGACAACCATCCAATCCGCGCGTAACCACCGCCTTGCGTTTCAATTCAGCGCGAAATTTGGAAGGCACCGCTATCCTTTTTTTGGAATCAATCAGATGCGAATATTCTCCAATAAACATATGGCGATTCGCGCATTAAATAAAAAACAAAAAACGCTTTTTTATAATTTTCAAAACCATCCTCTCCAATTAAATTCTGCCTCAATGTAAAACAGTTATTTCGTAAAATTCCCCACTTTTTACCACTTTAATTTCCTTGTCTCTATTTTAATCCACTAGTAACCGCTTGTCAACACTTTAAACATATATAAAAAAACCGCTTTTTAAGCGATTTTTTACAATCTTACGCACAGGTTATGCACATTTGCAACCTTATTTCGGATTATTATTTTTTTGACGATGCTTTTTTAACCAAATCCATAAATAAATAACCAGCAATAAAATAAGATTAGGATAATAAATCGCGGGATTGCTCCACCTGATGCCATTGATTATAAAATCTGAAATCGGCCATAAAAAAGGAGTTGGAAAAAAATCGCTGGAATGCGAAGGAATATCAATCAGAATATGCAGACCCCAGGCGCCCAACTCCCAAAGAGGATTTTTTCTTGCGAACCAAACAAGCAAAAATATCAGAGCGAAAATAACTAGACTGTGGGTTATGCTGTAAAGAGTGCTGACAAAAACAGGAATCGCGTTTGGATCCGGAGGTCCGTATGGGAAATTCGGACGATTTACCAAACCCAATATATTAAGCGCGAGCAAAATACCAAAAGATAAAATATCCGGCATTATTCCGAATCCAAACGCCAGAAAAAATTTTTTTCTGTTTTTTCTTCCAAAAGCCGCTCCTCCCCATAAACCATGCGAAATGACATCCATAAACAAAAAGCATCCGCGACGCTAAACGATTTTACGCGTTCCGTTTCCGCGCGCGAACGGAAATTTTGAAATATTCGCTGTTTCTTTTTTTCTGCCAAAGAAAAAAATGTAAGCGATTTCCAAAGCCGCCAAAGTATTGAACAAAAACAAAACGACAAACCAGACGAGATGATTGTTTTTCGCGGCTTTCCAAAGAGCCGCCATTTTCCACGGCAAAGTCCAAAGAATAGCCAGCCAGACAATCCACTGGTGCTGAATTATGAAATTCGCAAAATCCATTTGTTTCCGATTTGATTATTAAACAATTTACACTATAACAGCAACAAAGATAAAAATCAATTCCATGTGCCGTTGTTTGGATATAGAAATATCAAAAAACTTATTCCGTTACTAAAAATTTTGAACGCCAATCCCGCATAATTTCCTTGATACTCAAAAAAAGTACAAATAACAAGCGAATATCATAAAACCCGGCAATAAAAAAAGTCCCGTCTTATTTTATGCAAGCCGGGACTGCGATATTTCAGAGCGAATTTCTTTTTTTGCTGGAAATTATGATTGATTCTTATTTTTACTCAATCTTTCAAAAGCCCGCAAAATTTCAAGCGGAACAGCAAACACAACCGTGTTTGATTGGTCGGAACTCAGGTCATTGAGAGTATTGAGCGTGCGAAGATGCAAAGCGCCGTCAGCGCCGGAAAGGGTCGCGGCCGCTTTGGCCAGATTGGCGGAAGCCACCACTTCCCCTTCTGATTTTATGATGACTGATCTTTTTTCACGCTCCGCTTCGGCTTGTTTTCCGATTACCCGTTTCATTTCTTCGGGCAACGTCACATCCTTAAGCTCGACTGATTCAACTTTAACACCCCAGGCATCGGTAGCTTTATCCACAATTCCTCTGATTTTCTCAGCGATAGCGTCGCGATTGCTGAGCAGTTCGTCCAAATCAACTTCACCAACCACATTTCTCATGGTAGTCTGAGCCAGTTGCGAAACCGCGTAGAAAAAATCTTCAACTTCAATAATGGCCTTTTCCGCCATGCTTATTTTGTAATATATCACAGCGTTCACCGTCACTGAAATGTTGTCTTTGGTGATTGCTTCTTGATCGGGAACATCCACCGCGCGGATGCGCATGTCAACCTTCTGATAAGATTGAAAAACGGGAATAACGATTCTCCAGCCCGGATCCATAATACCGGTATATTTTCCGAAAGTAAATTTCACTCCTCGCTGGTATTGGTTGATTTGCTTTATGGAAATAAGCAGCAACACCAAAACAAAAATAATTAAAACAGTCAGTGATCCCATAGAATTATATGTTAATTTTATTAAATCCGCGATTGGTCCCGAGAAAAAAATCAAGATAAACAGCAACACAAAAGGCAACTTTATTTTTTTGAGTCCCGCCAGATCAATGTTTTGCTGGTCCGGATTACAATTCTTTTTCATAATCAAACTTATTTCCATTGTAACACAAAAACCGCCGCGAAATCAAATGATGAAATTTTAAATCTATTCGCTGGTCGCTCCGTCAAACTCCGCCTCATTGGCTTCCGCTTCGGCTTTGTCAGCGCGCACGATTCCATCCTTGTGATGAGCTGGAGAATAGATGGTGTAAAGTTTCAGCTCATCAACAGCCGAGGCATTCACCACATTATGCCGGGCTCCGGCCGGAACCACGATAACCGATCCGTCGGAAACCGCATATTCATTTCCGTCTATAATCGCTTTTCCCTCGCCTTTTTCAAAACGGAAAAACTGGTCGTTATCCGGATGAATTTCCATGCCAATCTCCTCATTCGGCCGCAGATTCATAAGCACGAGTTGGCTGTGCTTTCCCGTGTAGAGAACTTTGCGAAAATTTGAATTTTCCAAAGTTTCTTTTTCAATGTTTGCGTTAAAACCTTTCATAGTAATAATTTTTTTGGGTAAAGTCCTGAATTTCGGACCAGATTATGGTATTATTGTATCATGAAATACCTTTGTCCGAAATGCAAAACTAATACTAAATTTTATCAATTAAAAGATAGACGAATTAAATGTTCCAAGTGTCACATTAGAATTTCTCCCAACAAAAAAAGATTTAAAATAGATACGAAAATTTCTAGGTTGGTAGTTTCTGAATTTGCTTTAGAACATTCTACCGAGGTTATTCTCAGCAGAGTTAAG
>JBBINP010000030.1:0-10590 GCA_037443825.1 Candidatus Moraniibacteriota bacterium | reverse complement strand
CTGCATTTATACCTCGGAGAATACGTCTGGAGATACAATCACAAACTATTAAATTTAAAAGAGCAAGAAAATATATTAAACAAGCTAATTTCTGACCATATCTGGTCCGGAAAATGAAACTTTACCCTACTTTTTTGAGCAATGGCGGGGCGGGCAGTGCTGATGCGAGATTGCGGAAAATGCTCCTCAATAATTGCAATCTGCATACCGTCTTGGTTTTGCCAGGCGGAGTTTTCACTGGTGCGGGAGTTAAAACAGTGATTTTGTTTTTTGAAAAAGGAAAACCAACCAAGAAAATTTGGTATTATCAATTGAATTTAGATAGAAATCTTGGAAAGACAAATCCGTTAAGCGAAAAAGATTTGGCAGAATTCGTGAAACTACAAAAGACCAAAGCTGACAGCGAAAGCTCTTGGTCGGTTGATGTGGATGCTATAAATCAGAAAACTTTTGATTTGAGTGTCAAAAATCCTAATAAGAAAACTGATGTCGTTTTGCGTCAACCGAAAGAGATATTGGCGGAAATAAAAAAATTGGACAAGGAAAGTGCTGAAATTCTGAATTCAATTGCAAAAATGATATGAAAAAAGGTTGGGAAATAAAAAAATTAGGAGAGATATGTTCAATAGAATTGGGCAGAACACCATACCGAGGGGACAAGTCCTTTTGGGATAAAGAGAAGCAGACAAAAAATGTTTGGCTATCTATCGCAGATTTATTGAACACTGATGGAAATGCCGTATCTGATAGCAATGAATACATTTCTGATAAGGCAATAAAAATATCAAAATTAGTAAAAAAAGGGACACTATTGGTTAGTTTTAAGTTGACGCTCGGCAGACTTGCTTTTGCTGGCAAGGATTTATACACAAATGAAGCTATTGCCGCTTTGGAAATAAAAGACAAAAGAGTAATTGATAAAAATTACTTATACCGATACCTGTCCTTTTTTGATTGGAACTTGGCTGCGGAAGGAGATATTAAGGTAAAAGGAAAAACACTTAACAAAGCCAAGTTGAAAGAAATTGAGGTTATCTTCCCAAGCTCAATGGATGAACAAAAACGCATTGTATCCATTTTAGATAAAGCTTTTGCGGAAATAGAAAAAGCCAAAGCCAACGCCGAAAAAAACCTCAAAAACGCCAAAGAGCTTTTTGAAAGTTATTTACAGAGTGTATTTGAAAATAAGGGTGAGGGGTGGGAAGATAAGACATTGGGTGAAATCAGCAAATATGACAAAACACCAAATAAAAAAAATGATATTCCCTATGTTGGATTAGAAGATATTTTATCAAACGAAGGAAGGTTAATTACTACGCCCACTACAAAAACCGTCAAAAGTTTAACTTTTCATTTTAATAAAGAGCACGTTCTATATGGGAGATTGCGTCCATACCTAAATAAAGTGTTATTGCCAGATTTTGAGGGTCATTGTTCTACTGAAATATTTCCAATAAAACCGAAAGGTGGAATTTTGGATAGAAGTTATTTATTTTATTGGTTGATATCATCTGAAACAATGAAGAAGATTAATGCGACTTGGACAGGTGCAACTTTGCCAAGGGCTAATATGAATATGGTTTTAGATTTTAAATTTAGCGTTCCATCATTAAGAATACAGCAAAATATTGCAAAAAAACTTGATATTTTAAGAGATAAAATAAAAAAATTAGAAGCTACTTATAAAAAGAAAATAGAAGATTTGGAAGAATTAAAAAAATCCATTTTACAAAAGGCATTTAACGGAGATTTATAAATTACAATTACAATAAAAATTTTTATGAATGAAGCAGAAACAAGAGCTGAACTCATAGACCCACTACTGCAATCCAGCGGCTGGGGCGTGGTTGATGGCTCAAAAATACTTCGCGAATACCACATCACCCAGGGCAAAATTCAAGTCGGCGGGGTGAGAGGCAAAAAGCTCACTGCCGATTATGTCTTGGTGCATAAAGGCATAAAGCTGGCTGTGATTGAGGCGAAAAGTAATGAGTTGGGAGTTGGCGAAGGTGTCGCCCAAGCCAAGCTGTATGCCGAAAAGCTCAAAGTGGATGCCGCCTTTTCCACCAACGGAAAAGATATTTACAGCATCTCTCTGAAAACTGGTAAAGAGGAAACGATTGGAAAATATCCGACACCCGAAGAGCTTTGGAATGAGAAATTTTCCGACCAGAATGAATGGAGAGAGAAATTTTGTGCCATACCTTTTGAAGACATAAACAAGACCAAGCCGCCTCGCTTCTATCAGGAAATCGCCGTCAATAATGTTATGGAAGCGATTGCTAAAAATAAAGACAGGATATTGCTGACGCTGGCAACTGGAACTGGAAAAACCACTATTGCGTTTCAGATTGCTTGGAAACTTTTTCAATCCCGCTGGAACTTAAAACGCGATGGAAGCAGAAGACCGAGAATATTATTCCTGGCTGACCGAAACAATCTCGCCAATCAAGCGTTCAGCGAATTCACTGCCTATTCAGCGTTTCCCGATGACGCTCTGGTCAGGATTAGTCCGAAAGAAATCAGGAAGAAAGGGAGTGTGCCGACCAATGGCAGTATATTTTTCACTATCTTCCAGACCTTTATGAGTGGGGCTGATGAAAATGGGAATCCCGCTCCGTATTTTGGCGAATACCCAAAAGATTATTTTGATTTCATTATTATTGACGAATGTCATCGCGGCGGTGCTAATGACGAAAGCAATTGGCGTGGCATTATGGATTATTTTTCACCCGCCGTTCAGCTTGGTTTGACCGCTACTCCGAAACGCAAAGACAATGCTGATACCTATAAATATTTTGGTGAGCCAGTTTATGTTTACTCCCTGAAAGACGGTATCAATGATGGATACCTCACTCCATTTAAGGTGAAACGCATTCAAACTACACTTGATGAATATGTTTATACGAGTGATGACCGAATTGTAGAAGGTGAAGTTGAGGAAGGAAGAATTTATACTGAACCCGATTTCAATAAGATAATTGAGATAAGGGAAAGAGAGGCAAAGCGGGTGAAGATTTTTATGGATGAAGCAGACCAAAACGAAAAAGCTATTATTTTTTGTGCCACCCAAGACCACGCTGCCGCTGTCCGCGATTTGGTCAATCAATACAAAAAAAGCACCGACCCTAACTATTGCGTCCGTGTTACTGCCAACGATGGAGAAATTGGCGAGCAATTTTTGAGAGAATTCCAAGATAATGAAAAAACTATTCCGACAATCCTGACCACTTCACAAAAACTTTCCACGGGTGTTGATGCCAGGAATATCCGTAACATCGTTCTGATGCGTCCGATAAATTCAATGATTGAGTTTAAGCAAATTGTGGGACGCGGAACCCGCTTGTTTGATGGCAAGGACTTTTTTACCATTTATGATTTTGTGGATGCCTACCATCATTTTTCAGACCCAGAATGGGATGGAGAACCGATAGAGCCAGAAACAGTTGAAAAACAACCTAAAAAAGCAGCAAATAAGCCAGTAGAAAAAGAAACAGAAAAAGAGGAAGATGATGAGGAAAAAAAACCTAAAAAAATCAAGATAAAGTTAAGGGACGGTAAGGAAAGAGAAATCCAACATATGATAGCCACTTCTTTTTGGAGTGCTGACGGGAAACCTATTTCAGTTGAAGAATTTTTGAATAATCTTTTCGGCGATTTGCCAAAATTTTTCAAGAGCGAAGAAGAGCTGCGGGAAATTTGGAGTAATCCCATAACCAGAAAAGGTCTTTTGGAACAACTGGCTTCCGCGGGTTACGGAAAAGATGAGCTGGCTAATCTGCAAAAACTCATTGATGCCGAAAAAAGCGACCTGTTTGATGTTTTGGAATATGTTTTTAATAGCGACATCAAGCCCATAACCAGGGAAGCGAGAGTGGCGTTGGCACAATCCTCAATTTTCGCATCCCTCAATAACCAACAAAAAGAGTTCATTGAGTTTGTGCTGAACAAATATATTGAAACTGGCGTGGAAGAGTTGGATAGAGAAAAATTACCAACCTTGCTTGAAATAAAATATCAGTCGCTAGAAGAGGCGAAAGAAGAGTTAGGTGAACCATCTGGCATTAGCTCACTTTTCATCAACTTTCAACAATTTTTATATAAAAATGCCAAAGTCCGCCAAAATGAAAAGGTTGGCGCGTAACAATAGTGAGTAGCGCGGTGGGGTAGCTATATTGCCATCAAGCAGGTTCTAATGGCGTCTATCCCGCGGAACCAGTAAAAATAATACTCAAAACACCTTTTTATTATCCAGAAATGGAGTTTGACTGCGACACATACAAAAACGGAATATTTAGAAAATGCCGGTTTTTTCGGGAAATTCAAAAGAATGCAAGTCAGCATCTCCGTTTTGATTTTCGTCAATAAAATAAATCCGATTGTTTTTGTAATCACTGACGATTTTGGGAGAATTTCCTCGCAGGGAAATAAGATCAATGACGTTTCTTTGCCCGCGGCTGTCAAGTTCAATTAACTTTACTGAATTTCCGGTGGAAAAAACAACATGCTCATATTCCCTGGTCCATTGGGTGTTTTTTACGGTTTCTGCGAAGCGGGTGATGTTCATCAGTTCATTTTCTTGTCGGATTGGCTGCACGTCCCATCGGCGCGTAAAATAAACGAATATTTCCCGATTACTCCAAAAAAGCATTTTTTTTCCGTCATCTGAAAATTGCGCGTTGTCAATTTCCGAGCCGAGTTTTTTGAAATAATCTCCGTTTTCTCCCTGATTAAAAACATATAAATCTCCGGTTTGGTTGAAAAGCGCTATTCTTTTTTTGTCATAGGCGATAATTTTATAGTTTGAGTCGTTGGAAAGCTCCATCGGAGCGGAAGTGGTTATTTGAAGGGGACTTTCCTTTCTTTCTAGATCGGATTGATAAACAATTCCGCCAGGAAGCTGGAAATAATAAATTTTGCCGGCGGCTATGTCATAGCTTGAAATATTTTGCGCTATGGTTTTTTCGCTCGCGGGATCATTCAGATTCAGGCGATAGAGGTTTCCGCCGGAAATATAAAAAACATAATTGCGGTTATCCGGATCCCAGCGCGCCGTTTTGATTTCCGTCCGCTTGACAAAATCGTTCAGGTTTAACAGCTCTTCATTTTCAACATTAACGATAAAATAATTTTTGATTCCTTCTTTGACGGCCGGAATGATAATCCTTTTTCCGCGCGGAGACCATTCAATATTTTCTTTTTCATCGGGCGCGAGTTCGTATTCGGAGCTTGAAAAAACAATCTTTTTTTCAAGCGATTTGATGTCAATTATGCCCGCGGAAAATCCCGCGTCATTTTTCTGGACATAAGCGCCCAGTCCTTTTTCCGGCGACAAAAAAAGGCGACGGGCGCCGTATATCTCATGATTAACAATCTCGTATTGTTCGCTGGCCAGCAGAACGTTCCAAAATTCGGTGGAAACCCCGCTTCGCACCGTTATTTTTTTGGACCAATTGGAATATCCGGGAGCGGATACGCGCAGAATATATTCTCCGGGTCTTATTCCGTCAATATGAACGGAATTGTTTAATTTATTGATGATTTTTCTCTGTATTTTTTCGCCGTTAAGAGTGATTTCCACGTTTTGCGGATTGGATTCAATAGTGATCGATCCGGCGTGAATAAAAATGCCTTTTTGAAAGCTGAAGCGGTATCCAAGCGCGTAAAAAATCACCAGCGGAGCTGTGATGAAAAAGAGAACAACTAATGTCCAAAAAAATATTCTGCGCTTCAAAACAAATGACATAAAATTCATTTACTGATTATCAGCATAAAGAAATTAAATGATTTTGTCCACTTTTTGCAAATTAAAAATCCCAAAAAGAGGGATTTTACCGTTTTATTGCCGTTTTGTGGCGTAATTGGTGTTTTCTTTCCATTTTTTAAGATGTCTTTGAGCGTGTTTTGACCAAAACTTAGAAAAATCAGTAGAAAGCTGAACAAATCCTTCTTGTCTTCCGCTTTTAACCAACAAATTTCTTGACCAGCCTTTTTTAGATCTAGTATTCGTGATCGGAAACCAAAATATTAATCGTATTCCTCTCCAGGGTTTAGGCACAGGTTCTGTTTCCGAAGTATAAACTTCGATTGCAAGCGGCCCAAAACAATACCGCAAACCAATAACGCCATCCACCTCAATAATTTCAGACGGACGCGGTTGAATTATGGATCGCGAAAATATATGCGATTGCTCTTTATTGATAAGCCCCTTTGGAAGAGGATCGCCGATATTGCCCAGTCCGAAATGCCTATACACCCTCATCCGATTATTTTTATACCTGACACGCTTCCAAGAAGAAAAAAATGCTTTGAAAACAGGTGTAAGCTCTTTTTCCTTTTTATAAAAATTAGTCAGGAGATAACCGTTTTTTGATAAAACTCCGGATAATGATAAAAGGAATTCATTGGAATATAATGGCGACGGATTGGCTCCGACAAATATATCTAAAATAACAATGTCAAACTTCTTTCCTAAAAGGGAAAAAGATTTCAACGCATTATTTGCATCGTCGATAATCAATTCGGGAGAATAGCCGATCTCTTTAAATGTCATCTTTCTGGCAAGGTCGACCATGACAGGATCATGTTCAACGGCAGTTATATGCGCATCGGGAAATTTTTTGCGCACCGCTTCAATTCCTCCGCCCCCACCCAAACCAAGCATCAAAACCGTTTTTGTTTTATATTCGGGATAAATGTTTTTGAGCATTTTCCGCCATAAGGCTGTCATATACGGGTCTAATTGATAACATCCTCCGACCATCACGGAATAAGAATCGAAATATTTTCTAACTTTAATCAACCCATTTTTGGCAGAATAAATGTTCTCTTTATTTTGAATTTTTCAGTTCATATACAAATTGATCGTAATTCTTTATCAACTGATAATCATCAATATTTGCATATAATTTTTGATAATTTTCAGAGTTTATTTTTGCCAATTGGTTTCTTGCTGAAAGGAAAAAGTTGCTGATACTGTCCTCTGTTTCTCCAACCCTATTTTTCCAATTTCTTAGCTGTCCGGATTTTCCTACCAAAGACAACAACTCGTTCAAATCTTCCTGTTTTGTTGCGGGCGAAAAATCCATAAACAGTCGAGGCAATGCTTCTCGCATTCGAACCCGAAATTTGGGACTTTCTTTCAAAAATTTATCCCAGTCCTCGCTAAGCTTTAACTCCTCGAAAGTCATTACTTGCAAGTCGTCATCTCTGAAAATAAAGATATCGGCGTTACAATTTGAAAGTTCTTTATTCTTAAAATAATCACGCATTATATAGGAAAATCTTGATTTAATTTCAGGGATACTCTTGGTAAGATTCCATAAATTTTCTATACCCCGGTTATCAAAACCATCGCAAACCTGAAAAGAATTTTCAGCCAACATCCATTTTTCATCTTTGGTCAAAGATTCATACAAATTGTTGTCATTTATGACATTAAGCAAGCGCAACAAATAGTACTGCTTTTCTTCCTCTTTATTGACCTGGCGTTTTTCTTCTTTGCCGCTGTCAATTCGTTCTATTTTTAACAAATAGTAGGAAAGTATATGCTTCAATTGTTCCGTTTTACCCGCATCATCCCCTGAAACATTCCGACTTAACTCATTGACCACAGGTTCCATTCTTGTGAGGGTGTAGTCCAAGTGCTCAACTTCCTTTGTTTCCAGGTTACGCTCAGCCCATGTCACGTCGGTTATAGTGGCATTGGTTTCACCTTTTTCGGAAACAATAATGAAAGTATTCCAGGCATGTTCACCTGACTCAAATTGTCGACCCTTTTTAGGTTTATGTTCGAAACCATCTTCGTATGTACAATATAAATTTTTTAGATAGCTATATTTTGTCTGATTTGCTTTCAGCGCTTCAAACACAGCCTTTACCGAACTGGCGAAATTTCGACATATGCCATTTCCTTCCCAATCAGGATCATTTCTCATCATCTGGCCTTCTTTTAAAAGTTGCAGAACAGAATTTTGGTCAGCCTGTGTTTTCTTTGACAAATCTTCGCCTTTTTTCTGTCTTTCCTCGAATGTATCGCTTCTTTTGTATTTTGTTAAATCAATAACAATTTGCGTAGCCAGCTCAATCGCTTGCTTTGGGGTAAGACTTTCTAAATGTTCAATTTTTAATTGTTTAGCTGTTTCTAGTCCGTCTTTTTCAAGATAGGAGGAAACAAAGGAGTATATTTTCTTCTCCCAACCTTGTTCCCTGATCGTTTCTTGATAAGTTGAGGCGCTAGATTTCGATCCTGCAATTTTTTCTTTATTCAGCAAATATTTCTCAATTGAATCCGGAATCTTATGCTCCTTTTCTGATGGCGCAACTCGTGGATTAAAAGAGTCGAAATCGGAAAAAAGCAATCTTTCGTTTTCACCAGTTTGTATTTCAAGAAGCGGTTTTTGCGTTAATTTTTCCTCACTTTCCCTTTGTTGTAAAAAATAATCTCTGGCCTCATTCCAAGAATCAAAATCTTTGTGCGTCGTTCCGACATAATAACCTGTTTTTGAATCAATCAGCCCTGGAAGCACGACCCTAAATTTGCCATCTTGCGTTTCATCGATCCTGTAGAAACATTTCGTAAACGTTTTTTCAAGCGAAGCTCTTTCTGATTGGACTTTTATATTTTCTCTTGCGCTCTCCATAACTCGTTCGGCCTCTTCTCTTGTCTTGAATTTCTTCCGACTCATGCCAACGATTTCTTCATTTTCTTTATCGAAAGCACCAGGAAGGATAACCTCGAATTCACCATCAACCTCATTTATATCATACAAACCGGGTCGCATCTTTTTCTTAGCACTTACCTTCTCGGGATTTTCACCGGCAGTTTGATTGCTTTTTCCGTGCATCATTTTCTCTTCTTCATTCCGTGCATGACTCATATCAATTATGACCTTTTGTGTTTCGGGTTTATTTTCTGATGGAATATTCTGTTGTTCAAATTTATTCATGTTGCATTTTCTGTTTTACGGTTTAATCGTATTTACTCAAAAAATTTCTTATTTTGCCGATAAATTCGGAAAGTGCATGAATATCGTCGTCCCATTTATTGTGTTCGTCCATTTGAAAACATCCGTAATCCACAAGTTTTATGTCGAATTCACTTTTTTCATTATTTCCAACAAATAAATTATCACCGAGCAAATCAAGAACAAGTCCGTGTTGTTGGTATAGCTTTTCGACGCTAGACAAAAATTTCTCCAGTTTATCTCTGCTTTCTTGTTTTTCCAAAGATTTTCTAAGCAACTGATTGCTTTCAACGTTGCTGATAAAATCATCTACCGTTTCAATTTTTAAGGCGAACATTTCTTGCAAATTTTGTTTCTCCTGCAAAATTTGCATTTTATCGACAGATTTGGATTTCATGACGATTTGTTTGGGAAAGAATTCATTACCGATAACTTTTTTAATCAAAGGATAGCGCAGTATGGCTTGCTGATGGGTTCGGCAAAGGCTAAAGCCGTGCTAGTTGTTGGTTATTTTAAAATTGTTAAGCTCGATGTTTTCACCTTCCTGTTCTTTGATGTATTCCATGATCATTTCATCGGTGATATTGCCTGAACTGACGGCAAAGTAGCCTCTCGCCCACAGATGATTGCCCCAGAATTTTTGCATTAGGACTTTGTTTTCGCTCAACATTTTGTAGGAAGTTTTGCCTTTGAGCAATTGGACGATTTTGGATATTGAGAGATGCGGAGGATAGGATATGAAAATGTGCACATGATCCGAGGCTACTTTGCCTTCGATAATCTGAATGTCGTTAGTAAAGCAGATTTCCCGAATCAGATCCCTGATTCTGATTGCTATTTCGCCATAGAGCACCTTTCTTCGGTATTTGGGAATCCAGACCAGATGAACTTTGATATCGTATTTGGAATGGCTTGTGGTTCGATAGTTCTGCATATCATCAGTATATGGATGATATTCAGAATAGTCAAACTAAAGTCTTCGCCTAAAGGCGAGGGATTTTCTCCCATTCCCCGAGGGGGACATTAAAAACTTCAAAAAATTCATCCCGTATTTTTATAACTTCATCCGAACGAAAGTAATCGCCGAAGTTTTCGTTGAATTTTTCCAGTTGATTTTGAAAATTTTTTACTTGCTTTTCCCAATTCTTTCTTGTTTGCTTTTTTTCGTCAAACATCCCCGGCTCCTCATGTTTCGGAATATACTTCTTTCCGTTATTTTCACACCAACCTTTAGTTGGAATAATATGAATTTTTAATTTATACTCTTTTATTCCGTGCGTATTTGTTGACCACTGATTAGATTCGATTTTCACATTTTCTATGCCTAGTAGTCCAGAATTTTTAAATTTGTGCAATTTTTTGTCCACTTCATCCGCAAAACTTTGAAAATCTTTATTGTTTTCTTCAACATAAAAGATCAGATAGGGTTCAGAATATCCGACATCTGAAATCCCTCCCTCTCGATCAATTTCATGGCCACCGCAACCCTCCTTTGTCTTTAACAATACCTAACTTAAATCTCCGGGCGTAAGCCCGAGAGATGAAGTTGCATCCAGTGTCCTCTTGTCCCATACTGTAAGTATGGAGTTCAAGAAATTAAGTCATTGCGTATACCGCTGCGATT
>JBBINP010000029.1:0-10677 GCA_037443825.1 Candidatus Moraniibacteriota bacterium | reverse complement strand
CCAACCATCAATTGCGCGAAGTGCACAAAGTGTTTCATGGCAGGCGAAGAAAGAAGTGATATTTTTTATATGGGATTTATTTTTTTCTGTGCGCATTACCACATTCGTTCGGTTGACAAAAATAGCAAAAAATAATAATATTTAACTGCTGATTTGTCTATTGTCAAACAGTTGACAGTATGAAATTTTGGCAATTTAACAATAAATAATGCTTTATTCAACGCGCAAGAGACGCTTGTGTTTCTAAAACTGTTAAAGCGCAAAGCCACAACTTAAAACTTAAGGCGGCTTGATTATTTTTTTAAGTTTTGAATTGTAGTTTTGACTTTAATTTTTTTAACTTCAAGTTTCAGCTTGCCGTTTGCGCAAAGCTAAACTCTTTTTTATGGATCATAAAAAATGGTCTCTTCAAATCGGAGGGAGGATTTTAGAAGTTGAAACTGGTCTTTTAGCCAGACAAGCCAATGGCGCGGTGACCGTGCGTTACGGAGATACGGTGGTTTTGGCTACGGCTGTGATGAGCAATGGCGCGGCGAAAACGTTGGGATACTTTCCTTTAATGGTTGATTTTGAGGAAAGGTATTACGCCGCTGGAAAAATCAAGGGCTCAAGGTTTATTAAGAGAGAAGGGCGTCCTTCGGAAGACGCGATTCTTTCTGGGCGATTGATAGATCGCACCATTCGTCCGCTTTTTAATCATCGCATGAGAAATGAAGTGCAGGTAGTTTGCACTGTTTTGTCTTATGACGGAGAAAATGATCCGGATATTATAGCTATTATCGCCGCCTCCGCCGCCTTGTCGCTTTCCAGTATTCCATGGAATGGCCCGGTGGCGGCCGCGAGAGTTGGCAAAATCAACGGCAAGTTTGTTTTAAACCCAATTAACGGGGAGTTAGCGGAAAGCGACATGGATTTGGTTGTTTCCGGCACTTATAAAAAAATAAATATGCTGGAAGCTGGTTGCAAAGAAATTCCTGAATCAGAAATACTTAAATCTTTTAGTTTTGCCCATGAGGCCATCCAAAAAATATCTTCTTTTTTGGAAAATATTCAAAAAGAAGCCGGTTGTCCCAAAGAAGAGCCGTTTTTACTAAAAAACACTCCTCAATTTGAAGCGAAAATAAGGGAAATTTTTCTTTCCGAGGGTTTAGCTGACGCTTTGTATAAGGAGAGAAAAGAAGATGTCAACTCCAAACTAGATGCAATCAAAGAAAAGGTCCGTGCCTACATAAAAGAAGACAATTCTTTGGCCACTTCGGAAGAACAGGAGAAATTAGAAGCTGTCGCGGAAATTATTTTTGAAGAGATTTCTGATGAAATAGTTCATCTGAATGTTTTGAAAAAAAACCAAAGACCAGACGGGAGAAAACTTAATGAATTGAGAAATATTTCTTGCCATGTCGGAATTTTGCCGCGTACGCATGGGTCAGCTCTTTTTACTCGCGGAGAAACTCAGTCGTTGACGGTAACTACGCTTGGCTCGCCGGGTGATGAGCAGATCATTGATACAATGGAAATAGACGCAAAAAAGAGATACATTCATCATTATAATTTTCCCCCGTTTTCTGTGGGCGAAATACGTCCAATGAGGGGTCCGGGTCGACGTGAGATTGGACACGGCGCTCTGGCAGAAAGGGCTTTGATTCCCGTGTTGCCGGCTAAAGACGAATTTCCCTATACTACTTTATTGGTTTCAGAAATTTTGTCTTCAAACGGATCGTCTTCCATGGCATCCGTTTGCGGCTCTACCTTGTCTCTTATGGATGCTGGCGCTCCCATTAAACGTCCGGTTGCCGGCATTGCTATGGGCATTATTGTTGATGCTGAAAATAACAAAAATTTCAGGGTTTTGACGGATATTCAGGGACTAGAAGACCACTTCGGTGATATGGATTTTAAGGCGGCGGGGACGGAAAAAGGGATTACCGCGCTTCAAATGGATGTAAAATTGGATGGGGTAACATTGGAGATGTTGGGAGCTGCGCTTGAACAATCCAAGCTGAACAGGGCGGAAATTTTGGAAAAAATGCTGGCGGTTATCTTGGCGCCGCGGCCGGAATTATCGCAATATGCGCCGCGAATAATTATTATGAAAATTAATCCTGACAAAATCAGAAATGTCATCGGAACCGGGGGCAAAGTTATTAATGAAATTATTGACGAAACAGGCGTTCAAATTGACATAGAAGACGATGGTTCGGTTTTTATTACTTCAACAGACGCGGAGTCGGCCAAAAAAGCCCAGGAATGGATAAAGAATCTTACGCATGAAGTCAAGTCGGGAGAAATTTTTAACGGAAAAATAACACGTATCATGAATTTCGGGGCTTTTGCGGAGATTTTGCCGGGCCAGGAGGGACTGATCCATATTTCCCAATTATCCGATCATCGGGTGGAAAAAGTTGAAGATGTGGTGAAAATCGGCGATGTCGTGCCGGTTAAGGTTATGGAAATTGATTCTCAGGGACGGATTAACTTATCTCTCAAAGCTGCCGCGAAAATCATGAGATAAAGGTGTTAATAACAAATGTTGCGCGATTATAAAGATGAGTGTAAAATAGAAAATAAAAATATGTTCGAGAAAAAATCAATTCAAGGCAATATTCAAAAAAAAATAGACACAAATGCTTCTTCTGATTCTAAGGACACAGCTATTCATACAATGAAAGATGATTTGGCGGCTATCGCGGGCGGAGTTCAATATCACGCTGGTTTTGAAGCGCAAAAAATAATATCAGAAAGAAAAGACAATAAAACAACGCCTGTTCAATTGAAGGAGCGGGAATCATCTCCGCCAATCAGCAACAACAGTCCTTTTTTTGAACAGTATTCCGCACAAAACATTTCTTCGCAGCCAATATCAATCGGAGCGGAAAATTTTTCTTCCGGAGAAAAATTTGAAAATGTTCAAGTTCAGGGGAAAAAAGGAGATGATTTCAAAAAAATAGAACCAATAAATTTAGAGAATAAAAACAACAACCTTAAGAAAATATTTTTAATGTTGGTTTTTGCGCTGATTATAGCTATTTTTGCCGCTGGCGGGTATTATTTTTGGCTGACGCGTTCTGGAAAAAATGAAGTGTCGAATGTTTCTCAATCGCGGGAAGATGAGTCGGGAAAACAGTCTGTGCCGGAAGAAAATATGGTGGAAATAGAAACTCCCAAAAACAAATTTTCAAACGATAAACCGAATTATTTGAGGATGGATATTGAAAACACTGACGCGAAAAAAATCAAACAATTACTTGAACAAACGGCAGAAGACATAAAAAAAGAAAACATATCAATGCCGATTGAGTTCCATGTTGTTGACAGTAATAACAACAAGGTTCCTTTTTTAGTTTTTGCTTTGCTTGCTAATATTCAGTTGCCTAAAACAATCTTTGAACAACTGGACGACACGTTTTCTTTGTATTGCCATATTGATAAAAATCGTTCCCGACTGGGAGTTTCAATAACAGTTAAGGATAAACCAAAAATATCTTCCATATTAAAAAAAGAGGAAGCAAATCTTCATAAATATTTTCAACCGATTATTTTGGCGGAAATAAAAAATGTTAATCCAGTGGTTTATAAAGACAATCAGTATAATAACCATACTATCCGTTATTTGAATCTTGATGAAAGCAACGCGGGAGATGTGGCTTTGGATTATGTTTTGGCCGGACAACAGCTTATTATTGGAACAAGCAAAAACTCCATGTGGGCCATTTTAGACAAAGTAAATGAAAATGCAAAATCTGTTTCTGGTCAAGAATAGTTAATGAAATGAGAATGACTACGCCTTATTTATGAGCATAAACTGTGAATAACTTGTTAAAATTATTCGTTTACTGGTTTTAGGCGCGATAAAAGTAATTTGCTTTTAATTTTAAGATGTTTTTTAAAAATTAAAAAATCAAAGTATTTTTTGTATAAATTGGCTTGAGTAAAGAAAAAACAGAGTTTATGATTGACTTTTGCGTAAAAATTTGCTATAATTAAAGAAATTTAGCATATCTTACGTATTTGTTTGTTAAAAATTGAATTGACAGACGGTGGAAGTGTTTCCAATCACAATTTCCCCCTATTTGTGATTGGAATTCTTCTACTGTGCAAGCGTTCCGTTGCCATCGCGCCGGAACCGCCTCCTTTTCCGACAGGAGGACCCAAAAATAAAAATAAAAACTTTTCAAAAAACAAAAATAAAAAGAAAAGTTATGTTCTTTCAAAAAGGCGAAAGCCAGAGGACGGTAGAAGGAAATGTCTGAAAAATCGGAATCAGGCATAAACAAAAAGGCATGCGAACAAATCACATGCATGTTCTAATGATTCATGACGCCTATTCACCCGGGCTAAATGATCTGGACATACATGTTGCCGCATGACAAACATTCCGGGCGTTACAGAGCCACAAAATATTTTTATGGGCGTTCGTAGCGCCCGGGATTTCCAAATCTTTCTTCGGATAGGCGAGTTAAGTGCATAGCTTTTCAATCCGAAGACGGATAAGTAAAAAATAAACCCGGTCGGGTTTTTTGTTTTTTTATGGGCATAATAAGCATTTTTTTTCGGCAAAACAAAAATTTAGGCAAAAAAGGAGAGGAAATAGCAGCTCAATATCTTAAAAGCAAAGGATATAAAATACTGGAAAGAAATTATCGCAACAAAACAGGCAGACAGTTGGGAGAAATTGATATTATCGCGTGCCAAAAAAACGATCTGGTTTTTGTGGAAGTGAAAACTCGACAGTCGAAAAAACATCAGAATGTGTTGCCGGAAGAAAGCATCACCCGAACTAAGTTGCATCGCTTAAACAAAATCGCCGCTGTTTACTTGCACCAAAAAAATTTTTTGGAAAAACTTTATCGTTTTGATGCTGTTTCTGTTTGGCTGGACAATAATGAAAAAATTATTAAAATCAGGCATTTGAAAAATATTTTTTTCTAGACAAATAGCGGATAATTTGGTATTATTTCTGCGGGCCGGTTTTTTAAACCAGAAACTAAATAATTAAAATCATAAAATACTTATGCTTACAAATGAAATCAGAGAGAAATTAAAAAACGAGCTAAATAAAGAAAAAAATCGTTTAAAAGAAGAACTTTCTCGTTTTGCTAAACCCAAGGACATTCCTGGTGATTATGAAACACAATTTAAAAATATCGGCACTGGTGTTGATGAAAATGCTTCGGAGGTGGAGGAATACGCAGATAATTTAGCTCTTGAAAACGCTTTGGAGAAACAGCTTAAAGAAACAAGTGAAGCTTTGGAACGAATGGAGAAAGGATCTTTTGGTGTCTGTGAAAATTGCGGGAGGGAAATTGACATTGAACGTTTGCAGGCATATCCAGCGGCCAAAAAATGCATTCAATGTTTGTAAGTAAAAACTTATTTTTTCAGACGACGTTTTATTAAGATTAAAATGGGTTAATAAAAATGCGCGAATGTTTTAAAGATGTTTTAGATTTCAAAAACAGAGCGCTTGTTTACTTTTTTTATTCAGTATTTCTGTTTGTTTTTTTGGTATTTATTGATCAGATATCAAAATACTTAATCCGCTCACAAGGCGGATTTTATATTTGCAATGAAGGTATCGCTTTTGGAATATCCCTGTTTCCGGTTTTGTTTTGGTTGTTATGGTTGTCTGTTATATTAGTTTTAATAGTAAAAATTTTTGGATATAAGGTTAATGTTTTTCGTGGATTATGTATTCAAAAAAATTATTTTTTTGATTTTCTTTGCTTTTTATTGATTTTGTCCGGCGCCGTCTCAAATATTATTGATCGAGCGCGGTTTGGCTGTGTGGTTGATTTTATTGATCTGAAAATCTGGCCCGTTTTTAATATGGCTGATGTTTTTATTGTGGCAGGGTGTGTTTTTTTGTTGGCAAAATATTGGAAAAGTGGTATAATGAAGTAAATAACACCAATCTTTTTGAAATTATGTTTAATTTCATTTATTCTCCAAACAAGAAGGAATTTATAGCAACAATATTGATAATAATTGCTTGTCTGGCTTTTTTTGGTTTTTTTCCGGCTAATGGCTTATTTCAGCAAAACTTGTCCGCAGCCGCTTTCTTAATGATAATTCCGCTTTTGTATGTTAAAATGGTTTTAAAGAAAGATTTTAAAGATTTCGGCTGGCAATGGGGTAAAACAAAGGAGGGCGTGAGATGGATGGCTATTTCAACCTTCTTGTCTTTGCTTGTTTTTTACATTCTTTTTCATTATACCGATTTTCGCCAGCAATATTTTCTTCCCGCGATTGTTACCGGCAATTTCTGGTTTTTTCTGGGATATGAAATTTTTTTAGTCGGAATGTTTGTTGTTTTTTACGAAGTTTTTTTTCGTGGATTTGTATTATTTAGTTTTATCCGGTTAAAATATGTTTCAGTTTTTGCCTCTGTCTTTTTGTTCGCTGTTTTATTGTTAGCTTCTGAAAATTTTGACTGGTTGCATGCTCATTATCTGATTGCCGCGCCTTTCGCGGGGATTATCGCTTATCAAAGCCGCTCCATTTTTTATTCTATTGCTTTTACATGGATATTTATCATTATCGCGGACGCTTTTTTTATTAAAACATTGAATTGATTTTAGATAACTGCTCTTTATGAAAATAAAAACCAAAATCATCAAAAAAACACTTCTTTTTGCGGTTGTTGCCGGTGAAATTTCCCTGCTTTTTTTCATGCCCGCGCTGTCTCAGGCAAGAGCGCCGTCCGTTCCCAGCATCGCGGCGCAACTGGAAAGGCGCTACCACCTCAATCTAGAAAGCATGCAAAACCAGGGCGAAAACTTCAACGTGTCGGACACCAAAAAATTCGCACCGCAAGTGATGCTTTCTTTTGATCCGTCTGATCCCAAACCCGGGGAAAAACTGACAGCCGAAGCCAATCCGATGTATTTCAGAAATGCCAAAGAATCTCTCTATTTCACCTGGTATCTGAAACACAAGGAATGCAATTTGGGAAACATAAAGTCAAACGATTCACAGGCAAGAAAAAATTGCGACCAGGACAAAGACGACGAAGTTACGGTTGAAGACTGGAAAATCAAAGCGGCTCGTATTCTGGCAAGCAACGAATTTGATTATGAAAAAGCGCTGAGCAGCGGCAAATATTTGCCGGACGGCAGGGATTCCGACGCTGACGGACATAAGGAATATTATGGCGGAGACGATCGCTATAAAATGCCGTCTTATTGCTACATTCACGATTTCAAAGACGGCATTAATTATGAGTTGGTTGAGAGCGTTGGCGGACAGGAAATTTCCTGCCCGCCCGGCAGAACGCCGGCTTGCATTGCGACCGAAACACTGAACACCAATCCGATTTCATACAGATGTGTCAATGCGCAGGAAAATCCCATTTGTCCGCAAACCGGAAGCGGCATTCATTGTTCCGATCCGTCTACCGAGCCGCGCTGCATTCTGGAATCATACAAAGATAAAATTCATTTAGGCGATTACGCCTGCAATAATCCTTTGTTGGTTGATTCTTCCGGCATTCTCATTGTTGATCCCGATCAGAATAATCTGGTGTGCAGAATTGACCCCTCTTTAGACGCCAAATCAACTTGTTCCCATTTGTTTCCCAACGCCAAACACAGAAAAACCGGCGACAATTCGTTTGACAACTATGAAGAAAGTTTTTGGCGCACCGATCCGGAAGATCCAGATACAGCTGACAACGGCAACAAAGACGAAGCCAGTGTCATGGGACTGGGGAGAAATATTTTCAGCTGGAATTATCAATCAGGCGACAAAGTGGGAGTTTTCGTGGAAGGGACATCCACGATACCCGCAAAACATGACGATTCATCCATGATGGTTATGTGGGCTTATCCGAAGAACAAATGCAACGTCGCTCAAAAAGGAGTTATGTATAAAATGATTAAGGGCTACAATGTTAAAATTCCCATTGCTTCGGTTGATTTTAACGATTGTCTGGAAGATAATCTGGTGGATCCGCGCGAAGGCGGACAGGCCACCAATCTGGAAATATCGCTTTCCTATTCTCCCGAAAATCCGCGCAACGATCCGACCGAAGACAATCTGGGAGACGTAGTTGTCGCGCAGTCGTCCATTCCCAACGCCGCTAAAAACGGAAAAGACATTTATTACGAATGGCGCGTTGAAAAAAGCAATGACGGAACAGCCAGCGCTTCATCTTGGACGGATATCACCGATAAGTTTTACAGCATTACTCCGCAAAAAGGAAATAATCTTAGTTCATTGAAATTTAAATTGGATCTTCCCGAAGAAGACGCGAACGGAAACGATTTTTTCGAGAAAGACGTGGAATATCTGAGGGTTAGGGTCAAGGCCTCTGAAAATTTCAGCGATGGCATGACGCGGGACGGAAAATCCAGCGTGATTATCAAAGTTTTCAATACAAGCGAAAGAATTTTGGCGCGCGGAGTTGATGTGGACGACTCCGGTCTTTTGGAAATCAAGGATGATGATAAAATTTGCGACGAAAAATCCCAGGATAAAGCTATTTGTCCGGCGGTGAAAAACGATATTATCGGTTTAAAAATAAAGGATGATTACAAAAATTATTCGTGGACTCTCAATGATCAGCCGCTGATTTGCGACAAAAGCGTTTCTACCGAATGTTGCAAATCATGCACCAATGAAGAAAAACAACAGGGAAAACAAGGCAATGTCAATTTTTTCCCGGTAACCGGCAATCCGGGAACGGTTTACACTGTCAACGTAAACGCTATCAATGAAAAAACCGGAAAAACTCTTCAATTAACCAGGGTTTTTCAGGTGGTGGAACCGTTTATTGAAATAGCGCCGGCCAATGAAAACGTGTGGCCGAAACTGCTGGGCAGATACAAGGACCTGGACGGCTTATGCGAGCAGGAGCCGGAAAAGTGCGATGATTACAGCAAGGAAGTTTTTGAAACAATGGCGGGAAGCGCCGAAGCCAAATTAAAAATCAATTTCCATCCGGAATCAATAAAAAACAAAACAAAAATCAACTGGTTTCTAGACGGCGAAAAAGAATCGGAAACTTCGGAGCTGTCTTTTGAGGTGAACAGGGAAATTGAAGAAACATACCTTGTCAAAGCCAAAGGCCTTTACGAACAAAAAAAAGAAATCCGCAAAGCTTTGCACGAGATCTGGAATGTTTCCCAATTTGATTCATTGGAGAAATACATGGAAGATGATGTTCAGGTGGTGGTGGTGGATGTTATGCATGAAACAGTCAAGAAAGATTACAAACAATTCTTCGCCAGCGTCATCGCCAGTTTGCCTGAAAATCTGGTTTTTATGCTGCGCCTGGCTCTGACCGTTTTCCTGGTGGTTTTTCTGAGCGGATTTTTGTTTACCTTTAATTTTCAAAAAAATAGCGGCAAGATATGAAAACAAAAATTATTTTAATCATCTGTCTGTTTTTTTTGGCATCCTCCGCGTTTTTTTTCGCGCCATTGCCGGCAATGGCGTCTTACGAATACAAGCCGATGGAAAAAATTCCGGGGTTTGAAAACGCCAGCCACAATCTTCCTGATTTTCTTCAGAATTTGTATAAATTCGCCATTTGGACGGTGGGCATCGCGGCTCTTTTGATGATAACCATAGGAGGTTTTTTTTACTTTGCCGCCGCCGGCAACACATCCAAAACAGGCAAGGGCAAGGAAATCATAGCGGACGCGCTTTTGGGACTGATAATCGCCATGGCGGCCTGGCTGATTCTTTACGTGATCAATCCTGATTTGGTGGACATCAAAATAACTTTGAGTCCGATAAAGTTAAAGCAGTTTGCTGATGGATCTGCTGCTGCTCCAAAACCTCCTTCACCTGCTCCGCCACCTCCCGTTCAGCAACCAACAAGCTGTCCAAATCCTCCTGAAGCAATAAAGGCGTGTTGTCCGTCTAATGCTAATATAAAATGCGGTGATTGCAGTAGTTGTTTGATGGTAACCGGAGTGAATAACAAAGGATGTGGATTAAGCAAGTGTTTTTTAAATCAAAATCTTCTTTCAAAAATACAGAATATACAAGGTGTTACCGGTTGGAGGATAACTGAATCATGGCCGCCAACAGTAAATCACATAAGCAGATGCCATCAAGACGGAACTTGCGCTGATTTAAATAATAGCGGAGGACCGACCGATCCCGCCACAATAAAAAAATACTACGATGCTTTTCGGGCGGCCGGACTGAAAGTTCTTTATGAAAGTAAAAACTGCGAGCCTTATAGGAAGTTAGAAATTAATTGCAATAGTTATCCTACCATGACAAATCTTTCTTCATTTCATGTATATTTATAATTAAAAACCGGAAATAACTAATCAGCCAAGCTTAAAAAATAAGTTCGGTGTTATAGAATTGTTTAAAAATAATCTGAATCATTGAACGAATAGCGGATAATTGTTATAATAATAAAATAATGTTGTTTATTTTTTAAAAAACAGGCGGAGTAAATAATTTTGCGTTTATGATTTTTATTTGCCAAAAATGATGGTTGCCCTTTATGAAAATAAAAACCAAAATCATCAAAAAAACACTTCTTTTTGCGGTTGTTGCCGGTGAAATTTCCCTGCTTTTTTTCATGCCCGCGCTGTCTCAGGCAAGAGCGCCGTCCGTTCCCAGCATCGCGGCGCAACTGGAAAGGCGCTACCACCTCAATCTGGAAAGCATGCAAAACCAGGGCGAAAACTTCAACGTGTCGGACACCAAAAAATT
>JBBINP010000028.1:0-11651 GCA_037443825.1 Candidatus Moraniibacteriota bacterium | reverse complement strand
CTTTCTTTTTCACCGGAATCGCCCTGCTCGCTTTTTCCCCGAAGATAAAAGAATTTATTCTGAAAGACGCGTTAAAAAATATTCTTCTTCCCCTGATTGTTTTCGGCGCTTTCCTGTCTTTTAATACCATCCAGAATTTTTATTTTTACAAGGAAGTAGGACGGGTTATTTTTTCCAATTTAAGTTTTGAAAAAGCGGCGGAATTCTCTTTTGCCGAAAAAATAACCGCTCCGGGAATGCGCGTTTTGGGCGTATTTTTTCTTTACGGATTGATTAATTTCTTTGTTTTAGGAATCATTGAAATTATCACCCTCATCAGAAACAAAAAATACATACTTCTCGCGCCTTTCTTTTTTGCCGCGCCAACTTTCGTCTATTTTATTGATTCGCACATTTCTTCCGACCATCCCTGGATGCTCAGGCGGTTTATGTTTTCACTGCTGCCTGTTTTGATTTTTTACGCCGTTTTCGCTTTTTACGAATGGGAAGAGAAATTAAAAAAGCAAAAACGCTGGAACTTTAACAAAAAAATTATTTTTTCCGCGGTTTTTTTGTTGCTTCTTGCTTTCAATATCCGTCCGACATCGGCTTATTTCACCTTCTCGGAAAACAAAAATTTGCTGGCCGAAACGGAATCTCTTGCCAAAAATTTTCAAGATGGGGACTTGGCGCTGATTGACCGAATGTCAAGCGGAGACGGCTGGGCGATGATAAGCGGTCCGCTTGATTTTCTCTTCGGAAAAAACGCTGTTTATTTTTTCAATCCCGATGATTTGGAAAAAATCAGAGCTGAGAAATTCAATGATATCTATCTGATTGTTCCCGAAAACCGCTTGGATTTTTACACAAAAAGCGCGATTGGAGGTCGACTGGAAGAATATAAAAATTACTCCGTCATCGCCAAACGCCTCAAAATCAGCGACGCGAAAAATAAACATGATCAAACACCAATTAAACTGCCTGTTCCGGAAAAAACGGAGATTCACGGAAAAATTTTTAAGATTAAAAAAGATATTTAATTCGCAATATCATTATGTTGTTTGACTTCACTCCCGAAACAAAACTTTCTCCCGTCTGGAACAGGCGTTACGCTGCATTGCGCGTCGCGCTTTGTGCTGTTTTTCTCGCCGGCGCCTTTTGTTTGTCTTTCCGCGTTCTTTTTCCTTCACAGACGTTTGTTTTTTCATTCGCCAACCCCGGTGCCAAAAGCAACACTATTTTCCAGGTAAAAGACGAGAGCGGAATATTGCCTGAAAAAGGAAAATTAGTTTCGGAAAAAAAACTTTTCTGGAACGTTTATTTTTCAAAATTATTTCCGCGAGCATCTGTCCGGCTGACGGTTGACAAGGAAAAATATTCCCTGAAAGGAAGCCGCGTAATTCTCAGAAAATCTTATCATTCATTTTCTTATCCGCTGGACGAATCGCCGTTAAAATTTCCGAACGGAACGTTTTTGAAAAATAACGAAAATTATTATATTGTTTCCCGGGAAAAATTGAGGAAATTCTCTTCTCTTTCAACCGTCCGCGCGCTGGATTTCAAGCCGGAATCTTTTTTGGAAGCGGAGGATAATGAAATTAAAAATACGAGCTTCGGAGAAATAATTTCCGATACTAAAAATTATCCCGAGGATTCTCTTTTTGCCATTGACAACGCATATTATCAGCTAAAAAATAATACGCTTGTCCCTTTCATAAGCCAATCCGCCTTCCTGACGCTTTACGACCAAAAACAAGCCGTGGAAAAAAACGAGGATTTTCTGAAAAATTTTCCTTTGTCTGATGAAATATTGGGATTCGCCGATGGAACGCTTTTGAGTTATGCTGACGCCGTTTATGCCGTTTCTGGCGGAAAAATAAGACCTTTTGACAATTCTGAAACTTTTCTCGCTCTGGGTTTTGATTGGAGCGACGTAATTGCCGCAAGCGCTCCGGAAGTCGGAATGTATGAAAAAGGCAAACCTCTAACGCTTTCCGATCCTCATCCAGACGGAACAGTTTTTTCGGACAAAAGCAATGATTCGCTTTTTGTGATCCAGGATGAAAGAAAAAAGCTCCTCGCGGGCAAAGCGGCCATCCGGACTTATCTCAAAAAAAATCCCGTTTCCGCCGATTCTGCTGGACTGGAAACAAAAATAGAATGCCGTCTGGAAAAAAAATGGCGGATAATCGGTAATTATGAATGCGTGCTGCTGATTGAAGATCTTTTTCAGTTTGCCGGCAATGAATATCGGTTCTCTCTGGATCCCGAAACAGATGCCCAAGTCAAAAAAATATCCGTGATTTTTTTTCAGGACGCCAGTTGGACAAACCTGAAAAAAACACTGGCTATTCTTAAACGTAACATTTTAATCAATTATGGTTATGAATATCCTTAATTGCGCCAGAAAAAAGTTTTTTCCGGAAAAATCGGATGAAAAAAAATCCGAGATTGAATTTTTGCTGTACAAAATTCTCCATGATGCCGTTTTTTTGATAGCGGTTGTTTTGTTCGCGATGTTGGTTGTCGAAGGAATGATTCCTGATATCATTTCCCGTTATCTGAATTTCACCGGAATTGTTTTTGTTCTTGCCGCCGCTCTTTTGGGAATAAATTATTTGGGCGAAAAAAACGGCCTGAAGCCGTCAGCCATGCGAATAAGAGGTGTTGGGAAGACAGTATTTGCCACGGTTTTGTCCATTATTTCACTCGCAGTTTTTTTAAGCGCTCTGTTTAAGCTTTCTTTCTTGCGTTTTGCGGTTATTTTTTTTGGAATGATGTTGATGCTTTTTCTTTTTTACAAAATATTTTTGACGGAAAAAGACGATAAAATTTAAAAAAATACCAAGCAATTATTTTTAGCTTTTAAGATAATTGAGTGTTTCTTGCGCGCATTTTTTCCAAGAAAATTTCCGGCACTGTTTCAATCCCTCCGCAATCATAGTTTTTCTCAATTCCTCGTTTCCAAACGTTTCAGAAATGCGTTCAGCCAACTCGGCGGAATTTTCCGCCTGAAAATAACAAACGGCCGCGCCACCCACTTCCGACAAACTGGAGTTTAGGGCGGCAATCACCGGAATTTCAGCGGCAAGAGCTTCTAAAACAGGAATTCCAAAACCTTCATAAAGCGAAGGATACACGAAAACATTCGCTCCCTGCATAAAACACCCCAAATCGTGAAATTTAAGTTTTCCGGGCATAACAATATCTTTTTTAAACCGGCTTTTTGCAATTTTTGCCATGATTTTTTCCCAAAGCCACGCCTTTTCTCCGGCCAAAACCAATTTGGTTTCAGAGGGTTTTTTTTGTTTGTAAATTTCAAAGGCCTCAATCAGCCGCTCTAGATTTTTACGCGGCTGAAACGCTCCGGAATACAAGACATAGTCCTTGATTTTCAGATTGTGATTTTTTAGAATTTTTTCTATTTCTTCGCGGGAGATTTTTTTCTGAAAAATTTCCGCGTCAAAGCCGTGGTATATAACTTTTATTTTTTCCGACGCGATATCCGGATAAAATTTCAGAATATCTTTTTTCGTTGAACCAGAAACAGCAATTATCTTGCTTGATTTTCTTACCGCCCGATCGGTAAAAAAATTAAGTTTCCGCAAATCATTCGGCAGAAAAAAATCAGGAAAATATTTGAATGCCAAGTCATGGATAGTTATCACCGTTTTCAGTCCGCTTCTGCGAAAAAACGGAATGTTGTGTACCGGCATCCAAAGAACGTCCGGCCTGTCCCTGACAACCTCGCTGGCAAAAGCGGTTTGCGTCCAAAAAAAAGGAAATTTTGTTTTTTTGATGCGGTAATTGGAAAATTCCGGCGGAGCGAGTTCCGGATTGAATTGACGCCGGTGATAAATAAAAAACTCATCCTCAGATGAAAGTTCCCCGAAACGCCTAAGCAGATTCAGAATATAAACGCGCGTTCCATCAATTCTTTTGGCATCCAGGTCCGCCGCATGGATGGCAATTTTCATAAAAAAATTATGGTAAAAAAATATTTAATCCAAAACAGTGTTGTTTTCAGATTTTTTATTTTTTAGCTTTCTTTTATTTCCCTGATTGAATAATTCATCCGTCGGTGATTTTTGTAATAATTTTTAATCATAATATCCGCCAAAAGCCCAAAAATAAAAAGCTGAAAGCCGATCATAACCAAAAACACGCCCATCAGCGGCCATATTTTTTCTGAAAGTTCGGCGTGAAAAAATATTTTTTCCACCGCCATCCAGATTAGAACGGACGCGCCGATAAAAGAAAAACCAATCCCCGAACCTCCGAAAAGATGAAGCGGACGATTGGCGTATTTGCGCCAAAACCAGATGGAAATCATATCCACAAAACCTTTGATGGCGCGCTTCCAATTGTATTTCGTTTTACCGTAAAGGCGCGGCTTGTGATTGACTTTCACTTCTCCCACTTTGTAACCATGCATTTCAAGGATAGCCGGAATAAAGCGGTGCATTTCACCAAACAAATCTATGTCTTCAAAACACTCTTTTTTATACGCCTTGAGTGAACATCCGGAATCGTGTATTTTGTCCTGAATAAAAATTTTTCTCAAGAAATTAGCGCCGTGCGAAAATATTTTCTTGCTTAATGAATCCTTTCTTCTGAAACGCCAGCCAGAAACAACATCGTAACCCTTTTTCATTTCCTCCAAAAGAAGCTTGATATCATTCGGATCATTTTGCAAATCTCCGTCCATAGTAACAATGACCTCTCCTGACGAATTTTTTATACCGGCATCAAACGCCGCGGTCTGGCCGAAATTTTTGCGAAACAGAACAAGCTTCAAAGGCGACAATCCTTCGCAATTTTTCACTGTGTTATCGGTTGAACCGTCATCAATAAATATGATTTCATACGGCACGACTCTTTTCCCTTCTTGGGAAACGGCCGGAGCAAAAGCTGGAACGAGAGGCAATTTTTCCAAAGCTTCAACAATTCTCCGGTGCAGTTCCCTGACATTTTCCTCCTCGTTATAAAGAGGCACCACGATTGATAAATAAATATTCTTCTCCATAAATTCATATGATCTAAAAAAAAGAAAGAAAAATAAAAACTTATTTTATTAAATAAAACTCAACGGCTCGGCCATTTAATCTGAAACTCCAGTTCATTTTCTTTTCCGTCTTTTTCGTACTCAACCGATATTTCCGAATCAGCGGGAATTTTTATTTTTTTTCCTTTCACCTGAATGGCGAAAGATCGACCTTTTTCCAAAGATTCAATCAGTCTTTTTATTTTGGAAATATAAGCTTTTTGAGAATACGTTTTTTCCATAAAATTGCCGAATTTTATCTGTTTAATTTTAATTTTCGATAAACGCTGCCAGCAGCCACAGCGCCTTCGGCGACAGCGGTTATGATCTGGCGGAATTTGTTGGATCCGGTTGTCGCGTCGCCGGCGGCGTAAACATTCTCCACGTTCGTTTCCTGCGCCTGATTGACAACAATATAACTTTGCGCGTCCAGTTCCACGCCTAAATTTTGAGCGATAACCGCGGCCGGCGTGGTTCCAACTTCAATAAAAACACCCTGCGCGTCCAGCTCATGGCGCCCATCAGACGATTCATAAACAAGACCGGATACTTTTTGATCGCCTAAAATTTCCGCTATGCCGGAACAATGAATAATTTCTATTTTCGGATTGTTTTTTAATTGTTCGCCCCATGACGGCTCCCAATCGCAAGAATCACGGTATAAAAGATAAACTTTTTCGGCAAATTCCGTAAGATGTATCGCGGCTGTCGCGGCCGCGTCTCCCCCGCCAACCACCGCCACTTTTTTGTTCCGAAAAAACATCGCGTCGCAAGTGGCGCAATAAGAAACTCCTTTGCCTAAAAACTTGTCTTCACCGGGAACGTTCATTTTTCTCGGTTTCATACCCAAAGCCAAAATAACGCTTTTGGCGGAATATTTTCCGCTATCGGCCGAAATTTCAAAGCCATCCGCGTTTTTTACCACCCCGGAAACATCCGCCTGAATAACTTTGGCACCAAGATGACGCGCGTGATGGTGAAATTTATCCATCAATGTTTTGCCGGGAATGGAAATCTCGCCGGCCCAATTTTCAATTTCCGACGCTTCCACCACCTGCCCGCCGATTTCATTGCCGATCACGAGATGTTTAAGTTTGTAACGCGAAGCGTAAATGGAAGCCCCCAATCCGGCCGGTCCGGCGCCGATTATCACCAGATCGTAAGCGTTGTTCATTTTTTCCATCAATTTTCAATAATTAACGATAATTTTTATCCTGTTTCAAATAATTTTATTTATTTCTTTTCTTAGCGCGTCTATGCTTTGCATCCCGACAAATTCCCGAATCACTTGTCCGTTCTTAAAAATCTTGAAAGCCGGAATTGACATTATTCCGTATTTTTGAGCCGTTTGCGGATTTTCATCCACATTCAGTTTTCCAACCTTAATCCCGCCATTCATATCTTTCGCCAACTCGTCAATAATAGGACTCATGGCCAGACACGGACCGCACCAGGGCGCCCAAAAATCCACCAGTGCGGGATGTTCGCTCCGAATAACCTCCTGGTCAAAATTTTGATCGGTAAATTCCATAGACATAAATTTTCGTTGATTAATAATCAATCCGCGATCAATTTTTTTGACGATTAATCGTCAAAAAGCAATCGATTTATAACTCAGGCAGAAATACATTAAAATTGCGGATTGAAAATTAAAGAAAATTAAATTATTATATCCACCCTTGAATCAAATAAATTCCCATTGCCAACATTATAACTCCAACCGCGGCATGAAGCAAGCGGTTGTTTTTGCTGCGGATTTCTTCCAATTTTTTCATTCTAGCCCCAAAATACATTCCTAAAGTAATCAAAATCATCGGAAAAACAAAAATAAAGTTGTACAAAGCCAAGAGCGACAATGTTTTTGCCATTTCCGCTTTTTCCGCCAAAAGACCGAGAATAACAATATAAGGGCCGCTGGTGCACGGCAGAAGAAATAAGCTGACCAAAAAACCGCCAACCAGCGCTCCTTTCGGAGTGGTAATGCGGTTGATAACGGCTTTCATTTTCGGACGCCAGCTCATCGGAACCTCCATCACAAAAAATTTTCCGTGCCAAAATACGTCTTTCAGGTTGGCCAATCCGATCAAAACGGCAATGAATCCGACTGTCAATGAAATATACTTCGGCAAATTAAAAATCGTGATAGCTTTATAAACTCCGAGTCCCATCAGAAAATAGGAAATAAAAATCGCCAGCGTAAACATCGCTCCCGAAAAAAACGCCTGGTTCCTGCCTTTGGCTTTGACAACCGCCGCCAAAAGCAAAATCAAAACCGCAAAAGCGCAAGGATTGATCGCGTCCGCCAGCGCGGCGCCCACCAGCACCAGCAATGGAAAAGGAGTGCCAGCGGATTTTTTTTCTTTTTTTGTCTCTTCGCTCAACTCAAAATTATTTTTAAAATAGGAAATTATCGGTTCGTCTCCGACAATCAGTTTTTCATCAATCGCAACTGCCGGAATTCCCGCCTGTCCGCCGTAATTATGCTCCTTGAAAAGTTCCGTGAGTCTGTTTTTTCCGGACAAACTGTTAAAATTTATTTTTTCCACGTCAAATTTCCCGTATACGCCGTTGCTTTTGAAAAATTCATCCACTTTCTGGCAATGCGAGCACCAACCGGCATAGAAATATTGAAAAGATTTCTTTTCCTGAGCCAAAGAAATAACCGGTAAAAACAACATAAGAAAAGCAAGTAATACTATTTTTTCACGCGCGCGCATATATGTTTGATTTTAAATTTTAACTTTTTGGACAAGTGGAAAAATTAAAAACAGGAAAATCGCAAAATTTTATTTTCCCCCTCTTTGTCCCCGCTTTTGATAATCTTTAATCGCTTCATCCAATTCTTTTTCCCCGAAATCCGGAAAATGTTTTTCGGAAAAATAAAACTGGGCGTTGGCAATATCCCACATCATAAAACCCACGCTAAGATGAGGTTCTCCGCCCGTCCGAATTAAAAAATCCACCGGCGGCAATTCTCGCGTCATCAAATTGTCTTTTATTGTCTGGCCGGTTATTTTTTGACCCGGCTTGTGATTTCTGGCTATTTTTTTCACCGCTTCCAGCATCTCGTCGTCGCCGTTATACGCCAAAAAGAAATTCAGAAACGAACCGATCCTGTGTTTTGTTTCTTTGATTCCTTTGTCAAAAAGATTGATTAATTTCCGCGGGAGTTGCTGGCGCCATTTTCCTATAACATTGATTCTCGTGTCGTTTTTAACTATGTCATCGCTGACCATCAGCCGTTTAAAATAAGTTTCATAAATATCCAGAAGTTCTTTTTTTTCCCGCAGCGGCCTTTTGCGCAAATTCTCCAGTGAAGATCCCCAAAAAGAAAGATGCTTAACTCCCGATTCAAAGGCCTTGCGAGTTAAAACTTCCATATTATCGGCGCCGACTGCGTGCCCTTTCCACGGATTCAGTCCCCGCGCCCTCGCCCATCGGCGGTTGCCGTCGGGAATAATAGCGACATGAACAGGAGTATTGTTATGATTCATATTATTTTAGATCAAAAAACGCTTTTTTTATATTTCTTTGCGGATTATAATTCGCGTTGAATCATATAATCCGCCATGCCATTTAAAAAATCTTTGGCTTCTTTGGTGATTCTCAGACTGACCAATTCTCTTTTTCCCCGCCAAACCAATTTTCGCGCCATTTCCCGCGCGGAATCCAGCGCTCCGGTTTTAATAATTATTTTTTGAAAATCTTCCTTGTCCTTTTCGGTTAATTTTTTTTTTCCCAGTGTTTCATTCAAAATCCGTTTTTGAAATTTGTCCGCTTTTTCCCCGGCTTTGGCCACCAAAATCGTCTGTTTGCCTTCTTCAATATCCGATCCCGCAGATTTTCCCATCTGTTTTTCCGATCCAAATATTCCCAAGATGTCATCCTGAATCTGAAAAGCGACGCCGATTGGAAGCGCGTAACGACTCAATCCTTCCAATAACTTTTCTTCTCCGCCAGCCAAAACCGCCCCCAAGTGAAGTGGTCCTTCAATGGTATACCGGGCTGTTTTATTTTCATACATTTTCAAAATCTCTTTTTGCCGCGCTTTTCCCACGCTTTCAATATAAACATCCTGAATCTGTCCCACGGCCGTCAAAGCGACGATGGATTGCAGGCGCTGAAGCGCCCGCACAACCAGACGCGGATCAAATCCGGAACTGAAAATGACATTATTGCCAAGCGTGTTGACCATATCTCCCAGCACGATCGCCATTGAATTGCCAAAATGCCCGGAATTGCCCTGAAAGAAAAAATTTTTTCCAATTTTTTCGTATCTGGCGTTCAACGTGTCTACGCCATGCCGCTTTTTTCCCCGATCCATAATATCGTCATGAATAAGGAGAAACGCGTGAATCAGCTCAATGCCGACGGACGCTTTCAGCGCTTTATCCCTTTCTTTCCCTCCCGCCGCCATATATCCAAAAAACATCAGCGCCGGACGAATCCTTTTTCCGCCAGCCAAAATAATTTTTTTGACATGTTTCAGGCCGTCCGCCGCGACAGGATTGATTTTTTTTGTTTTTTTTATATTCTCGTCAAGGTAAATTTCAATTTCTCCGTCAATTTCCGCCTTCAAATCTCCGATCGCGGTTTTAAAATTCATAGAAATTCATTAACCAAATTACGGCACTTTTTCATACTAACCCAAATCGTTTCATTTGACAAGAACAAATTTTAAAGCTATAATCAGGTTTGTTCTTTATTATTTTTAATTCAAAAAAGGAGGAATGCATGGCAGAATATGATTTTTATGAAAGGGTGGAGGAAGCCCGTCAACACTGGGAGATAAAATTACAATACCTGGTCAAAAGAGGAATGGAAAAAGAAATGGCGGATATTTGTTTTGAAGTGACAAAACTGTCAAAAAAAACAGTAAAAATAACTTTCGCTTCAAAAGATGTGGTTTGGCTTTTTGTTAAATTTCAGCGCTCTTCTGAAATAATAAAAATCCAAGAAGCGTTGAAGCCACGACTGTTTAAAATAGTCGGGGATTCAATAATCACAGCCGGGGAACAGGGGTTATCTGTTTTCTCCCATGTGATGGGATTGATTTACGCGGAAATAAAAGAAAGATTAAAAATCCGCGCCGAAAGGTTGAAAAAAATAAGGAAAATTTTGTTTCCTCAAATAAAAGAAATTTTCAGCCGCGCATCATGTTGCGAAAAAGTTCAAATAAGAATAGCGCGGGACGGAAATGGCCTTTACGGCAAAAAAATGAAGGTGGACATTAAATTGAGAGTAAAAATGCCCGCCATCAACAATAAAGTTCCCCTGCCCGTTCATTTGTCTTTTGAAGGGGAAAATCCAGAAGAAATAATAAGAACTATTGAGCGAACCGTTCAACAGTTCAAATAATTAAATACTTTCCCCGCCGAGCGATTTAACCGGCGGGGTTTTTGTTTAGTCCGGAATAAAATCCATTGCCAATCAAACAAAAAATTTGTATATTTATGGCAAGCGATTCGCAGGCGCCGAAAATATGCCGCTGTCGTCTAGTGGTCAGGACATCAGGTTCTCATCCTGAAAACCGGAGTTCGATTCTCCGTAGCGGTACCATTTTCAAACTTTCCGATTTTTCAGCGCGATTTTGCAGGGCGGCCGACAAGGCCGCCCAGTGTTTTTGCGGCTTTGCGCGCGCTTCGCGCGCGGACAGGATGAGGTTCGAGCCAAAGATTTCTTTGGCAGCAACCTTTTTCGCCAAAAGGTTGCTCTCCCGTGCGATTTGAGACAGGTTTGCTGCCTCTTTTATCCATTTTTCAAATGGTTCGACCCAGCCAATCCGCTTTTGTTCAAGATTGAAAATTTTTTCTTCCAAAGACTTTTTTTCGTGCATAAAAATATTTTTCTTTTCGAGATAAATCTCTCTTTCGATGTCTTGGTCAAGATATGAATCCAGCAGTCTTTGCAACTTGATTTTTATGCTCTCAATTTTGTCTTTGGACTCTTGAATAAAAGCGAAAGAATTATGGGCGGAATCAGATTTGTCTTTTTCCAACATTTCTAAAAGTTTTTCCGCCCAATTCTTTTTCAAAGAAAATTTTTGAATAAGATCCGAAAGTTGTTTGTCTAAAAGTTCCTCGCAAATGTATGATTCGGTGCATTTTGTGATTTTTGATTTCCTCGTGCATCGGTAATAGGTATGACCTTTTTTGACTTCGGCGGTAATGCCCATACCGCAGGAACATTTTAACAGTCCGCAAAAAACTTTCGGATGGTTTTTTGGATTATGGTGCGGTCGCCCTCTTTCTTTCAAAACTTCTTGCACTCGGTCAAAAATTTTCTTTGAAATGACTGGCTGGTGCTTGCCTTCATAGATTTCGCCTTTGAATTTGAAAAAGCCAATATAGAACGGATTGGATAAAATAAAAGAAATTCTGTCTCTTTTGTATTTGACTCCGTTTCGGTAGGTTATGCCATGCTGTGCCAAAAAGTCCGCAATATCGTCCAAGCGTGATTCATTTTTCGCATACAGCTCAAAGGCTTTTCTAATAATGATTGTCTATCCTCAACCAACCTCCTGAACAGTTTTGATATACTTGAAACATTAAAAAGTAATATCAAAACTATGAGCAAAAAACAAATCGGCGATCTGCAAATACGGCTGCGTCTCCGTTGGATCCAGCAT
>JBBINP010000027.1:0-12138 GCA_037443825.1 Candidatus Moraniibacteriota bacterium | reverse complement strand
GGTTACGCTAATACCAATATAAGATTTCTACTTTTGTAGATATGTTTGCTTCGCGCGTGGAGAAACCGCTAATACCAATATAAGATTTCTACTTTTGTAGATTACATTGTGCGACGTCTCTTAGTCACGCTAATACCAATATAAGATTTCTACTTTTGTAGATGTTATAGCAATGCGATAATCAGCAAGCGCTAATACCAATATAAGATTTCTACTTTTGTAGATGTGAAAAAAACGCCCATATCAACGGACGCTTATCGGGGAAAGTAAGCCCTATTGTTCTTTGAAAAGGTTATTTACAATCCATATAGCTGATCTGTCGATTGCAGTCATTCCGATATTGAATAACAGCGCCAATTGGGCCTGATCCGTAAAGTTTTTGCTTTTGTTCGATGCAATCAGTTAAGAGATTACTGCATTTTGGGCGAGAATCAACTGGTTTAACCGCAGGAATGCTGACAGTTGGAGTCGGAATAGGGGGCGGGGTGTATAGTTTTTCCAATCGCTTCTTTTCCTCTTGATACATTCGTTCTTGCTCTTGCTCGACCTCATCCCAATCAATTGGCTTGTAAGTATCATTTTTTGTTGATTGCGGTGCGTTTTGGACGGTTTTCGGGGTTTGAACAGGTTTCTTCACATTTTCAGTTTTTGGCTCGTCCTGTGTCAATTTTGGAGCCTCTATAGCCTCTATAGCGACTGATTCGAGTTTCTGTGTTGGAAGTTTGGTTGGCTCAACATTAAAAACACGATACACCGACCAACCAAAAATGGAAACAAAAGAAGCCAAACCGAAATAAAGGAGTTTAAGTTTCATAGCGCGGTTGCTTAAAAACGAATGATAAAGACGGCAACTTGGGGAAGGTTTATGTCTCGCGGACAGAGCCAGCCGTAATCGCGCGAATCCTTGCTGTTTGTCTTGTTGTCTCCCTCCACCCAGTAACACCCCTGTTCGTTGATTTTAATAATACGCTTCACCAAAGGAACAAGTTCTCCTGACTCTTCGTATTTGGAAAAACAATCAAAAGCGATTATGTCTCCCGACTTAGGAGTCGCGAACATGTTATAAACAGTGCGATCCCCGTCGCGAATAGTCGGATTCATTGATTTTCCATTCGTCTGCCCGATAATTATATTCGGCACAAACCATAAAAAAGCAAAACCGGAGACGGCAAAAAGCGAAACAATCAGGATAAAAATAATAATTAAGAGTCTCATAATATATGCCAAAAACTTAACACGAAACATCAAAAAATGGAAAATTAAAAGGCATGTTTGATTACATCCATCAAGCAATCTGAAAATGTTGAAGTTGGTTTAAGTATAGTGTCGCCTATTGCAGTGACTGTCCCATTTATTCTAATATCTTCGTTTTTGCATATCCATCCGAATTCCCTTGAGTCATAAGAATTGTCTTTATTGTCTCCCTCAACCCAAAAACAGTTTTCATCGCGATCTAAAACTCGTTTTGTAAGAATTTTTTCTCCGTTAGATGCTGTTTCTCCCTCAATACATTTATTGAAACAAGAAAAGGAGATTATATCGCCAATCTCGGGATTGATAAAGGTGTCAAGTTGAAAGGGTTGTTCATTTTTGATAGTTGGATACATTGATTCTCCGTAAGCCACAGTTTCCCAACGAGAATAATTGGATCGATACCAGTCTAATGTTGCAAACAGAAAAATAATGCCAACATAAGAAAAGATTATAAAACCAACAAGTAATAAAAAAATTATTTTAATGGTTTTTTTCATAAATTAAATTTAACAAATAATTATTAAATAATCAATTAAAAATATCAATTTTTTTACTAAGCAAGTTTAGTGAAAATAATGGCGCTAATACCAATATAAGATCTCTGCTTTTGTAGATTAGATGACTTCTTTCGGCATTAGCTTTAGAACTCTTTTAAAACAAATTTTTCAGATAACGGCACTAAATTTCCGCCCTTGTGAATTATAAATCAAACCTGCTATAATATATAATACCGACACAAGACACCCTTCGCGTTTCGCGGAAATTTATGAAAAAAACATCATTATTAATATTTTTCGCGGCCGTTGTTTTGTTGTTTCTGGCAACGGGAAACAATGTTTTCGCTTTTTCCGTCTCCCTGGTGTCTGATATTCACGCTGACAGCGTAAAAGAAAGAGATAATTCAAAAAAGCGAGCCAAAAACATAATTTACCCGAAGAAGTACAGCAAATATTTAAAAAAAGTGTTTGATAACGGTTCGGATTTATACATCGTTCTGGGTGACAATACAAATACGGGAAGCAAAAAATACGCGAAAAGACTCGCGAAGCTGGCAGAAAACAAAAACGTGCTTTGGGTTAAAGGCAATCATGACGGAGACAGTTTCAAGCATTTGAGTTCGCGGACAGAGTATGTTTATGACAGAGACAACTGGAGAATTATCGTTATTGAAACAAAAACAAATGGAATGAAAAGCGATAGCTTGAACTGGCTCAAAGAACAACTAAAAACTGACAAAAAAGTTGCCATTTGCATGCATCATCCTATTTGGGGAGATTCCTGGGAAGATAAGGAAATAAGAGGATTTACAGATTTTAGAATGGCCATTGCGGAAAGCGGAAATGTAAAATATGTTTTCAGCGGGCACATTCATGTTCCAAGGAAAAAGAAAATAGTAAACGGCATTGAATACATATCAGTTGTCGCGCTGACGCTGAAAAATCACAAGGGTTTTGCGAAAAAACTGGTGCTGGAATAGCCATTTCTAGCGACAATATAAAACTTCTTTTATTATTCAGCCAAAATAAATACATGCCGGAATTGCCGGAAGTCCAGACTATTGTTTCGGATCTTAACAAAAAAATCAAAGGCGACACGATCGCTGATTTTTGGTCGGATTGGCCCAAAGCGATCAAGGGAAGATCTTTGGCGGCTTTCAGAAAAGAAATCAGGGGGCGGAAAATTTTGGGCGCGCGGCGGATCGGAAAAAATATCTTTCTTGATTTGTCGGGCGGGAAAACACTTTACATACACCTCAAAATGACAGGGCATCTGCTCGTGAAACAGGCGGTAAAAAGGAAAGAAGAAAAAAAGTCAAAAAATTATTTTGACGAAAAGGTAAATCAATACATTCACCATATTTTTTATCTTATCTCACGCCCCGCGCTTCCCGCTTCCAAACATAACAAAACGCTGGAATTTTCAGATGTGCGGAAATTTGCCAAAATAGTTTTGGACGACGAGGAAAAAATCAACAATCTGCCGGAAATAAAAAAACTGGGAATTGACGCGCTGAATGAAAAATTTACGCCGGAGAAATTCGGGAAAATTCTGAACGAAAACCGGAACAAAAAAATCGGCGCGATTCTGACGGATCAGGCGATTATTGCCGGAGTTGGCAATATTTACCGCAGTGAAATTTTACATGAAGCCGGCATAGCGCCAAACAGAACAGCCAAAAAATTAAGCAGCAAAGAAATCAAAGAAATTTACAAAGCCACTAAAAAAGTTCTGAAAAAAGCCGTGAAAATGCGCGGAACTTCCGATTCTGATTATCGCGACACGTCCGGCGCGCCGGGAAAATTTCAAAACATTCTGAAAGTTTACAGGCGGACTGGAAAACCCTGCCGCAAATGTGGTAAAATAATAAGGCGTTCAATTCTCGGACAAAGAAGTGTTTTTTATTGCTCCGCGTGCCAGCGGTGAATTCTTTTGGTTGCGGATTTAACTCAGGCGCGGACAATGAAAATTAAAATTTACGCGACTAGCAGATTGTCCGGCGGTTAATCGGTAATCAGTTTAATAAAAAAATAACAAAGAAACTATGAACAAAAAACAAAAAATAATCGCGGCATTAATCGCGCTGACGATAGCCGGAGGTGTTGTGTATTTTGCCAAAATTCGTCCGTCTCTGGAAAAAAAGACAGGGAAACAAATCCAGATCAGTGAAGAAGCTCGTCTGGAGGGGCCAGCCAATGAAGGGCCGGTGAGTCCCATCTCCGGACTGCCCTGCGAGAACTGGAATCGCCGTCCGTTGGCGGTTATGCAACCGGGAGATGTCAGCGCCCGTCCGGCGGCTGGATTTTCCGAAGCGGATATGGTGATTGAAATGCCGGTGATCACGTCGAGTATTACGCGCCTGATGGCCGTTTATGTTTGCAACACTCCGCCCGAAGTCGGTTCAATGAGAAGCTCCCGCCACGACTTCATCCATCTGGCCAAGGGACTGGATGCTATTTTTGTGCCTTGGGGAAGATCCGAATCCCATAACGGAGATCCGATCGGCCTGGCGCAGGGAATTTTAAATCGCAATGAAATTGAAAATATAAATTGCAATCAGGATGCCGGAAAATCAGCCGCGCTTTGTTCAACCAATCCGTGTTTTCGCAAAAACGGAATAGCGCGCGGGGTGGATAGTGGCTACGGCAAACCGGCGGAAATGCTTGCCTGCGCGAAAGAGCTGGGATATCGGATGGAAAACAAATTTTCCGGTTATTCCCATCAGGCGGAATTGTCTCTTGATCAGCGTCCGCGAGGCGGGAATTTGCGCGTGGCTTTTGGCAAGCCGTATTCGGTTGAATATGATTATGACAAGGACTCCAATTCTTATTTGCGGACATGGGAAAACACGCCGGACACCGATCGCAACAACAAAAAAAGGATTGCGCCAAAAAACATCGCGGTGTTGTTTGCCAGATCGGAACAAATTGAAGGTCAATACAACAATGTTCAATTGGGCGATCCCTGGTACGACACGATTGATTCCGGAGAAGCTTTCTATTATTTTAACGGACAGGAACATCGCGGAAGCTGGAAAAAAGACAAGTCCAAAATTGACAGCAAGCTGATGTTTTTGGACGGGGCGGGAAAAGAAATCCGGTTCGTGCCCGGACAGATCTGGGTTGAAATTCTGGAACCGGGGCAAACGCTTCGCTGGACGCCATCGGCTTAGCGAAATATAACCGAAACGATCTTCGCGCGCGAAAACAGAAAGGCGCGGCGGAAACACTATATTTATATGCTGTTGTTTTTATATGGCAATGATTCTTTCCGATCGAGGGAAAAATTGTCTGAAATAAAAAACAAATTTTTGCAAAAAACCGGCGCGGGATCACTTCCGATTGTTGTTGATTATGATGAAAAAAAAGAAGACATCTTTGAATTTTTGGGCGCGGGCGGCTTGTTTTCCCAAAAATCATTATTAATCGTAAAAAATTTGCTGGCAAAAACAGAGGATGATGAGCGGGAAAAAATCCTTGGTCGCCTCAGGAAAAAAAAATCGTTGGCGGAAGATAAAAATCAGGTGGTTGTTTTTTGGGAAAAAACTTTGCCCGCGAAAACGGATCTTTTCGTCTACCTTTTAAAAAATTCACAGAGCCAGAACTTTGAAAAATTAACCGGACGCCATCTTTCCGGATGGATTGACGCGCGGATTAAAAAACACAATCCAAAAGCCGTTTTCAGCCGAAGGGCGGCGGAAAAATTAGCCGCTTACGCCGGCGGCGATTTGTTTCGGCTGGAAAATGAAATTCAAAAACTTTCCGCTTTTCGGGAGGATGGCGAAATAACCGAAGCGGACGTGGAATTTTTGGCCGAAGCTGAAATTAATTCCAATATTTTTGAAACCGTTGACGCGCTGGCGCGGGGAGATAAAAAAACCGCGCTTAATCTTTTGGAGCGGCACTTGAAACAGGGCGACGATTGCGTTTATCTTCTTTCCATGTACGCGCTGCAATTTCGCAATCTGCTCAAAACCGGAGAATATTTTTGGCAAGGAATGACCGACGCTGAACGTATCGCGCGCGAAACAAGAATCCATCCGTTTGTGGCGAAAAAATGTTTGCGGCAACTGCGCAATTTCAGCTTTGAAAAACTGAAAAATATTTACGCCAAATTGCGGGAGATGGATTGGAAAATAAAAACCGGCCGGATTGATCCGAAACTGGCCCTAAATAAATTCATCATGGAAATATAAAAGAAATTTGATTTTGCCGAAAAACAAGTGGCAAAACATGAATTTTAAAAAATCCTCCCTGATCCCGGAGGATTTTTTATTGAAAATCGTTATGTTGTTATTTTTTAATCAGAGCTTTCACTAACTTGTTCAGGCGCGATTTTTTTCGCGCCGCCGCGTTCTTCTCAAGAACTTTTTTTTGAGCGGCTTTATCCAATGCTTTGATCGCGGTTTTTAGCCATTTTAGGGCTTCTTCCGGATTGTTGGCGGACGCTTCTTCGCGGGTTTTTTTGACGGCGCTTTTAAAAACTCCTTTGATTATTTTGTTGCGCGCGGATTTTCTTTTTGTTACGCGCATGTATTTCTTGGCGGATTTTTTGATAGGCATATTTTTTGTTCAAAATCAAAACGCAAACCTCCGCGCCCGTCAAAGGGCGGAAAAATGCAAGATTGACAACGAATTAATTAACTTTATTATTTGTTGTTGATTGGGACTGCTTTGTCATTTTTATCACAGCCGCGCCGTTTTGGCAAGCGGACGGAATTATTTTTTTCCGGCTTTTTTAATCATAAGGATATCCGCCGTTTTTTGCCGTCCAGCCATTCAAATTTCACCCAAAGGGCGTTTCGCGGCATTATTTTTTTGACGCGATCGGCCCATTCAACGATAATAATATTTTTTTTGTCGGCGATAATTTCCTTCCAGCCGAGATTGAGAATGTCTCCGGCGGAAACGCGATAGGCGTCAACGTGGTATATGTTGAGAAACGCGGATTTGTCCGGATGCCGGCGGTTGGAATCCGGAAATTTTTTCTTGTAATTTTTCATTACAACAAAAGTCGGGCTGGTATACGGGCCTTTGGCGCCCAGTGTTTTTAAAAATCCCTGCGCGAAAGTTGTTTTGCCAGCGCCCAAATCGCCGACAAGACACACGACTCCGCCGCCGCGGACTCTTTCGGCCGTTTTGCCACCCAATCTTTTTGTTTCTCCGGAACCGGACGTAATTATTGTTCGCATAGGATTATTTTAGAATAAATTAAAGATAAAGGAAAGCGGCGTTTGAAAAAATTCAAACGCCGCTCGTCTAATATCTTTGATGACAGGGAACGCGAATTTCGCGCCACCCTGTCTTGCCAATAGCGGCCGTAGCCGTCATATTCCCAGTAGCCGGTTCTTACCATGCGATAGCAAACCGGCTCCGGAATGGTATCTCGGGGCGAAAAGATCGTAAATAATCGCCCCTGCCACTGCCGCTCCCGTAACTTCCCATGGGTTCAGGTGGTGGTGGCGGTGTTCGCGATCATGGCTGTGTCGCCCGTGCCTGTCTCCCGCGAACAAAACCGCGGGAAATAAAATCAAAAGAACAATCCAAATAATGAATACTTTTTTCATTTTTCCCTCCTTTTTTTGCCAAAATTTCTTGCTTTTATCAATAGCCCGTAATTATATACCTGATAACACTGATTGTCAAGATGCCCGCGTTGACACTTGCAAAAATACTTGCTACTTTATAATACTATTTAATTCATCTGTTTATTTTAAGCAAATTTTTTTATGGCGTTGCCGCCGCTTCAACAACTGGAAAAAATATTAAATGAATCCAAAAAGATTCTTATTTTACTGCCCGCTTCGCTTGACGGGGACGCAATCGGATCAGGTTGGGCGCTGTATTTTTTTCTTGAAAACAAAGGCGTCGCGGCGGACTTGGCGGTTTTGGAAGACAATCATGAAACGGAGCGTTTTAAATTTTTGCCGCGGCCAAAAAATATTATTCAGAGCGTGGCCGGCATACGCGATTTTGTGCTGTCGTTCAATACGAAGTATAACAAAATTCAAGGAATAAAAACGGAAGAACTGCCCGACGAATTCCGCGTTTATATCACTCCGGAAAAAGGATCCATTGATCCGCGGGATTTTTCTTTTATGCCCGCCAAATTCAAATATGACGCTCTTGTTGTTCTGAACAGTCCGGACAAGGAATCGCTGGGAAAATTTTACGAAGAAAACCCGGACATTTTTTTTGAAGCGCCGCTGATTAACATTGATAACCACGCCAACAACGAAAACTTCGGACAAATCAACCTTATTTCTTTCACATCTTCTTCCACGTCAGAGGCATTGGCGGAAATAATGGAAAAAATTGACACTCAATCAGTAACCGCACCTGTGGCTAATTGTCTTTTGGCCGGAATTATCAGCGCCACGGACAGTTTTCAAAGCAAAAAAGCCGCGCCCAAAACATTGCAGTTGTCCGCCTGGCTTATGGATCGCGGAGCCGACCAGCAAAATATTATCCGTTGGCTGTATAAAACACAACCTCTGTCGTTGCTTAAATTGTGGGGGCGGATAATGGCGCGCCTCAATTGGGATGAAAAAAACAAACTAGCTTGGTCGTTGGTTGGCATTGAAGATTTTGTGCAAAGCCGCAGCGTTCCGCGGGATATTCCGGAAATTTTGGAAAAAATCAAAAACAACTATTCATCAGGAGAAATATTTTTTGTTCTGTATAATGAATCGCCGAAAACGGTGATGGCGGTGATAAAAAGCCATCGAGAAAAACAAATTGAAAAAATGCGCTCCGCGCTTGGCGGCGAAACGCGTCAACACGCGCTTTTTGTCCGATTGGAAGGAAGCAATCTTTTGGAAGCGGAAAAAGAAATATTGGAAAAAATAAAAGCGGCGTTTTAATGTCCGTGATAAGAAAATTTCAGCAAGTTCGCAAACGGCGCCGCAGGCGCTGTTCTGCGTTTGCGGTCTTGTGTTTTTTGCTCTCTTTAAAAAAATAAGTTAGAATTATGGCATATGGTGCGCGTTATCAAAAAATCATTGCAAAAAATTTCTCAAAAAGAAATTGACACTCAAAGAATACTCAAGCGCATGAGCCATGAGCTTGAGGAAGAGCAGGCGGCGCAAATCGCCGCCAAGCACAATTTGCCATACATTGACCTCAATCTGTTTCCGTTGGCAAGCGACGATATCCGAACTATCAGCGAGGAAGATTCCCGCAAGCACGAGATAGCTTTTTTTCAGAAAAAAGGGAAAAATATCCGTGTGCTGGTGACGGATCCGGAAAACAAGTCTGCCGTGGATTTTGTCAAAAAACTTCAGGAAGAAAAAGGTTGGAATATTAATCTCAGCGTCGGATCGTTTTCTTCCCTGCGCAAGGTCTGGGATCGCTATCGCGAGTCGCCGATGCTGGAAAATTTGGACATGCTGCACATGTCTCTTTCCGGCAAAGATCTGGAAGATTTTGAAAGAGAATTCAAGGATCTTCTGGATCTCAAAAAACGCGCGGGCGAAATTCCCACCACGCAAGTCATCAATATCGTTATGGCGGGCGCGATTAAAATGAAAGCCAGCGACATCCATTTTGAAACGGAGGAAAAAGAAGTGCGGATGCGTTACAGAATAGACGGTGTGCTTCAGGACATCGGCTACTTCACTTTCGATGTTTATCATTTCATTTTAAACCGGATCAAGATGATGGGAAAAATGAAATTAAACATTCGGGCTATCGCCCAAGACGGTCATTTTAACATTGAATTGGAGGGGGGGCGCGTGGACGTGCGGGTGAGCATCATTCCCGGCAAGCACGGAGAGAGCATCGTGATGCGTTTACTCAACCAATCCGATGTGCTTTTGCGCGTGGAAGAATTGGGCTTGCGCGGCCTGGCTTATGAAAAAATCCAGAAAGAAATTGAAAAAACCAACGGAATGATTTTGACGACCGGGCCGACCGGCTCGGGAAAAACCACCACCCTTTATGCCCTGATCAATAAAATCAACACTTCCGATACGAAAATAATCACCATTGAAGATCCGGTGGAATATGAAATAAAAGGCATATCGCAAACGCAAGTGGCCAGGGACAAAGGTTATACTTTTGGAAATGGGCTGCGCGCTATTGTCAGGCAGGATCCGGACGTAATCCTGGTAGGTGAAATCAGGGACGAAGAAACAGCTGATATCGCGGTTAACGCCGCGCTCACCGGTCATCTGGTGCTTTCCACTCTTCATACCAACAACGCTTCCGCCACCGTTCCGCGGATGATTGAGTTGGGCGTCAAACCTTCGCTTATCGCTCCTTCCGTCAACGCGCTTATCGCTCAGCGGCTGGTGCGGAAGATTTGCCCCCATTGCCGCGAGGAATACAAGCCGGCCAGGGAAACCATTGAATCCATCAAAAAACTTTTATCTCTTATTTCTCCAAAAGCGAAGATGGAGGTTCCCAAAAACATTGAACGTCTCTATCGTCCAAAAGGTTGCGTGCGATGCCATAATCTTGGATACAAAGGCCGTGTTGGCGTTTATGAAGTGCTTTCCATCAGCGAAGAAATTGAAAAACTTGTTTTGAATATGGCGGGTGAAGGCGATATTACGCGCCAGGCGCTGGAAGAAGGTATGATCACGATGACGCAAGACGGAATCCTTAAGGCGCTGGAAGGCATAACTTCCATGGAGGAAGTCTGGCGCGTAACCGGCCAAACGCAATTTCTGGAAGAAATGTACGAGAAGCTTATGGATCAGATGCTGGCAAGGTCGGTGGATCTTTCCCGGGACGATTTGGAAAAAACTTCCGCGCAACTGAATTCATTTGAACAACTGGGAAAATTCATTCAGGAATCCAACCAAAAAGATATGCTGCGCTATGTTTTGGCGGCCGGCTTGCTTTTATCAGCCGGCGACATCCACATTGAACCGGAAGAAAAATGCGTTTTAATCCGCTTCCGGATTGACGGAATTTTGCAAAACGTCGCCCAAATCCCGCTTAATGAATACCCGACTTTTTTGGGACAAATAAAAATGCTTTCCGGATTTAAAACTGAAATTCGCGAAGGCGTCAAAGACAGCCGCTTTTCCATTGTTTTGGAAAAGGCGTTTGAAAAATTAACCGAACTTAAAACCGACGTGCGCGTTTCCATTATTTTGGGCGGCTATGGCGAAACCGTGGTGATGCGTTTGCTCAATCAATCGGCGGTGGCGATTAACATTGACAGTTTGGGCATACGCAAACAGAATCTGGAAAAAATTCTTCATGAAATAAAAAAACCCAACGGATTTTTTCTGAACACCGGACCGACCGGATCGGGAAAAACCACCACATTGTATTCTCTTTTGCGCATTCTCAACAACCCGGAAGTAAAAATAATCACCGTGGAAGATCCGGTTGAATATCAGTTGCGGGGAATTTTACAAACCCAGGTAAACGCCGATGGCGGCTATACTTTTCCGACGGCTTTGCGCGCGCTTATGCGCCAGAATCCGGATATTATGATGATCGGCGAAATTCGCGATTCGGAAACGGCCGATGTCGCCATTCAGTCGGCTCTCACGGGGCATCTGGTTCTTTCCACTTTGCACACCAATGACGCGGCCGGAGCCATTCCGCGTCTTATTAACATGGGAGTGAGCTCGGATGATTTGGCGGTGGCGGCCAATGGTTTTATGGCGCAGCGACTAGTCAGAAAACTTTGCGAATGCAAAGAAAAGCGTCCGATGACCGAAGAGGAGAGGGAAAAAATTGAAAAGGTTTTAAAAACAATCTCGCCGAAAACAGGCGCGGCGATTCCCGAAGAAAAAAATGTTTTTGAACCCAAGGGCTGTCCGAAATGCAACGGCATTGGCTATCGCGGTCGCACGACGGTGAGCGAAGTTTTGGTCATAGACAAAGAAATCAGGGAAATGGCGGCCCAAAACGCGTTGTCTTTTCAGATCAAGGAAAAAGCCGTTTCCAACGGAATGCTGACCATGGAGCAGGATGGAGCGCTTAAAATTCTGGAAGGCGAAACGACTTTGGAAGAAGTGGCGCGAGTGACGGATTTTTGATTTTCAGAAAATAAAAAATTAGCAATGAATATTATTCATTGCTAATTATCTTCTATTCATCATCATGAAATCTTTGATGATGAGCCGCTAGTTGTGTGTGTTGTGAAAAAATGATTAAAGAATACATCCAACAGCAAGGACAAGAGAATACTGGACAAGCGAATCTTGCGCTCGGATAAGAAAAACCCCAAGCGTAAGTTCGGGGATATTTATAATCTGCAAGAGAGAAGAGAAACGTGAATACTGTCAAGTTTCTCTGTCCAAATTCTAATCTGAATTGCAATTTGCCTTTAAACAAAAGAACACCTCGTTTTGAGTTAAAATAGTTATGTCCAATAACTAACAATTAACTTAAACAAGATGTCCCATACACAGCTTACCTTAAA
>JBBINP010000026.1:0-12374 GCA_037443825.1 Candidatus Moraniibacteriota bacterium | reverse complement strand
AATTGATAAAATTTAGTATTAGTTTTGCATTTCGGACAAAGGTATTTCATGATACAATAATACCATAATCTGGTCCGAAATTCAGGACTTTACCCTTATTTAAAATGAAATTTTTTCTTTTCTAGAAAGGTAATATACATAGTGAACACCCATTAATTTTCATGAATTCGGCAGTTGAAGACGTAAAATCGCGCATTAATATCGTTGATATTATTGGAGAATACATTAAGCTTCAAAAGGCAGGCGCCAGTTGGAAGGCGCTTTGCCCTTTTCATCGTGAAAAAACTCCATCTTTCATAGTTACGGAAGAAAAACAAATTTGGCATTGTTTCGGCTGCGGCAAAGGCGGAGACGTTTTCAGTTTTGTCATGGAAATGGAAGGTTTGGAATTTAAGGACGCGCTGAAAATGTTGGCTGAACGGTCGGGTGTTGATTTGGCCGCCTATCGTTTGTCTTTGCCGTCGGATGCGGGGGAAAAAGAAAATAAAGCGAAAACTTTTGAGATTTTGAAGTTGGCATCCAGATTTTATGAAAAACAACTCTGGGACGGAATCGGAAAAGAAAAAATTTTGCCGTATTTGCGGAAACGCGGGATTAATGACGAGAGCGCCAAAAAATTTCAATTGGGATATGCTCCGGAGGGATGGAGAAATATTTTGGAGTTTTTGACAAAAAGAGGATATGCTCCGGAAGAAATCATCAGAACCGGCTTGCTGGTGGAAAAAAATGGAACCGGAGATGATCGCGCGCAAAAAGGCGGAAATCAAAAAAATATTTCAAGCTATTACGATCGTTTTCGCGACCGGATTATTTTTCCCGTTTCTGACGCGATGGGGAATATCGCGGGATTTTCAGCGCGCGTGGCGCCAGGCGGCGATGAATCGCAAGCCAAATACGTGAATACGCCGGAAACGCTGGTTTATCGCAAAAGCAAAATCCTTTACGGACTTAACCACGCAAGAAGGGAAATAAAAGACAAAGGAGCGGTTTTGGTGGTGGAGGGAAATACCGATGTTATCGCGGCTCATCAGGCGGGCATCGTCAATGCCGTCGCGGTTTCCGGCACCGCGCTGACCGGAGAACAGCTGGATATTCTTAAGCGTTATTCGGACAACTTATATTTGCTTTTTGACATGGACGAAGCCGGAACAAACGCCATTCGGCGCAGCGCCGAATCGGCTTTTGAAAAAGACTTCAATGTTTTTGTGGTGCGGATTCCGGAAGGAAAAGACGCGGCGGAATTGGCCCAAAAGGACGCGGGAAAATTGGTCGCGGCGGTGAAGGCGGCTGTTCCGGCGATGGATTATTTTTTTCAGCGTCTTTTTTCGGTTTACGACAAAAATAACGCGCGGGACAAAAAAAATATCGCGCGCGAAGCGTTGAATCTCACTCTTCATTTCAAAAATGAAATAGAAAAAAGCCATTGGGTCAAAAAACTCTCCCATGAAATTGACGTGTCGGAAAATCTCTTGAACGACGCTTTGCGGAAAGCGCGCTTCAGAACGCGAAATGAGCCGGAAAAATCAGTTCTGACGGAATCCTGTGAATGGAAAACTCGCTACCAGATGATTCAGGAAAAAATATTTGGATTGATGCTGGCCGATCCTTTGGCGTGGAAAAAAACGCTGATGAAACATTCGCGGGAAGATTTTTGGGAAGAAAACGGAAAATTCGCTCCGGCATTTGTTCACGGTCCGGAAATTGATTTCAGGTTTGAACTTTTGCTGAATCGGCTGGAGAATGACGGACAAAAGGATTATTTTCAAAAAATGTATTTTAACGCTCTTCATGAAAAAGAAGGTTCGGACGGTTTTCGCGTCCGTCAGCCGGAAGAAATCTTGGATTTGTTGGAAAAATACATCTTTGAATTAAAAAAAGAATGGAAAAGAAACAGGCGGGATTTGATTGTCAAGGACATTAAAAAGGCGGAATCCGAAGGCGATCGCGAAAGCCGGAGATTGCTTTTTGAGGAGCTTTCAAAAATTTCAAAGGACGTTGAGTGATATTCGTCCCGGCCGAATTCAAGAAACACCCGACAGTTAAAAACAAGACACGCATTTTTTAGCAAGCGATATTTTATAAATCATAAAAACTGCCAATTTGCAAATTTACCAAGCATCTCGTCTTTAATCCGTCAAAGATTTGCCGGCTGGCAGGATGAAAAACAATGGCAAAGAAAAAAAACAAAAAGATTGTGAAAAAGAAGCACAAAAATGATTCACGCAAAAAACTGAAAAAAATCCATTCGTTAAAACCGAAAGCGAAAAAAAACCGGCTTAGCGGAAAAAAACAGCGTCATCCGCGCCAGACAAAGCAAAAAAAAGCGCTTTCCCGGAAGAAAGATTGCGTTCGCGAGGAAATGGTCGTTCTTTGCGCTCCCGAAGAAAAAAAAGCTTTGATTGAGAATTTAATTGAACGGGGAAAACAAAGGGGTTTTATTACGGAAGATGAAATCATTCATATTTTGCCGGAAATTGAAGATGATTTGGACAATTTGGAAAATCTGTACGAAAAACTGGAAACTGTCGGGGTGAAAATAATGAGTTCCGATGGCGGTGTGCTGCGGATTGACACCGCGCGCGAAGCGGAAGAATATGAAAAAAGCAAAGAAAAAAAATCTTCCGCCGAAGCGCTGGCGGAAACGGAAGACAGCTCTTCCGATTTAGTGCAGATGTATTTGCGGGAAATCGGACGGGTGCCTCTTTTGAACGCGGAAGAAGAAATAAAACTGGCCAAGTCCAACGAAAGAGGCGATTTGGCCGCCAAGCAAAAATTAACCGAGGCCAATTTGCGGTTGGTGGTCAGTATCGCTAAAAAATACGTTGGCCGTTCGCACAACTTATCGCTTCTGGACTTGATTCAGGAAGGAAATATCGGTCTTTTTCGGGCGGTGGAAAAATTTGACTATCGCAAGGGATATAAATTTTCCACCTACGCCACTTGGTGGATTCGCCAGGCCATCACCCGGGCATTGGCCGATCAATCGCGGACCATTCGTATTCCGGTGCATATGGTGGAAACAATCAACAAGTATACCCAAATAACGCGGCGACTGGTGCAGGAACTGGGACGCGAGCCGTTGCCGGAGGAAATCGCGGCGGAAATGAATTTGGAAGTGGAAAAAATACGCCACATCCAAAAAATTTCTCAGGAAACTGTTTCTTTAGAAACGTCGGTTGGAGACAGTGATGACGACAGCGTGCTGGGAGATTTTATCGAAGATACGGAAACGATTATGCCCCATCAGGTCGCTTCGCGCAAATTGCTTAAAAACCACATGGAAGACGTTTTGAAAGAACTCACTCCCCGCGAACAAAAAATACTCAAAATTCGTTTTGGATTGGAGGACGGGGTGACGCATACATTGGAAGAAGTGGGACAGGAATTTGGCGTGACGCGCGAACGCATCCGTCAAATTGAAGCCAAAGCGCTGGAGAAAATCCGGGCGCATCAGGCGATTAAAAAACTCAAGGATTATTGATTTATTATTTTGGAAAAAATGTGTTAAAATACAAATATGGAACGCAAAAAAAAAGAAAAAGGCCAAGATGTTCAAAACGCGACTGAACAAAAAAAGGCGTCGAAATACAATATTCACGGAGATGCCAAGAGAAGCGTGGTGGCGGTTTTTTTGTTCGCTTTGTCAATTCTTTTCGGACTGGGTTTTTTTGGTTTGGCGGGAGTGTTGGGAGAATATCTGAATCATGCGGCGGGTCTTTTGTTCGGCTGGGGCAAGTGGTTGACGCCGTCCGTGCTTGCCGGCATCGCCGTTGTTTTTTTATACCGCAAAGAAACTTTTTTTTATGTCGTTAAAGTTGTCGGACTGACTTTTTCTTTTTTGGGCATTTTGGGTTTTCTGCATCTTTTTTTTGATCCGAAGAATCTTTTGATTGCCGCCAAGGAAGGCGAGGGAGGCGGTTACATAGGATACGCGATTGCTTACTCGCTGCTTCAATTAACGGGAGTGCTGGCGGGATCTGTAATACTTGGCTCTCTTTTTTTAGCCGGAATTATCATCGCTTTTAATTTTTCATTGGTTAATTTGTTTAAAAAACTGTTGATTTCAGGCGGGAAAGCGGAAAACGGAGATCGGGAAAAAGAAACACAGAAAGAAGTTGAATACGTCAAGGGCCCCGAACAGAAAAAAACGGAAGAAGAGAAAGAAAAAGGTGGCATAGAATCAAAAATAGCCATTATTACGAGAAAAATTTCCGCTCCTTTGCGCAAAAAAGAAAAAGAGGAGAATTATGCCGGAAGCGAAGAATTTTCCGTTTCTTCCGAGCCGGTTCCTTATTGGAAGTTGCCGCCATTGGATCTTTTGGAATCTTCCACCGGCAAGGCTTTGGGCGGAGATGTTGAAAAAAAAGCCGAAATTATCCGCAAAACTTTCAGTTATTTCGGAATTGAAGTGGATCCGGGTGAAATCAAGGTTGGGCCGACAATTACGCAATACAGTTTTCGTCCGGCAGTGGGAATAAAGCTAAGCAAGATAACAGTGTTGAGCAATGATTTGGCGCTGGCGCTGGCTGTTCATCCGATTCGCATAGAAGCTCCCATTCCCGGCAAATCACTGATTGGCGTTGAGGTTCCCAATGCGGCAAAAGCAACGGTGCGTTTGCGGGAACTTTTGTCCAGCGAGCAGTTTAAAAACAAAAAATCCAATCTGACGATAGCGCTTGGCAAAGACGTGAACGGAAATTGCAACGCGTCTTATCTTCAAAAAATGCCTCACCTGATGATTGCCGGATCCACCGGAACCGGAAAAAGCGTGTGCATTAATTCCATTTTGCTTTCCTTGCTTTATCAAAATTCACCCGAAGATCTGAAACTCATTCTTATTGATCCAAAAAGAGTTGAATTGTCGCTTTATAACGGCATACCTCATCTTTTAACAGACACTATAGTGGAAAACGGAAAGGTGACCGGCGCTCTGAAATGGGCGATTTCCGAAATGGAAAGACGCTATCAATTGTTGCAGGAAACCGGCTCCAAAAACATCGTTTCCTACAATCAAAAAGCGGCCAAAAAAGAAACCAGAAAAATTGTTGATCCGGAAACCGGCGAAACGCGCGAAGAGAAACTGAAAAAGATTCCTTACATTGTTATTGTTATTGATGAGCTGGCTGATTTGATGATGGCGCACGGCAAAGAAGTGGAGGGCGCGATTATTCGTTTGGCGCAAATGGCGCGGGCTATTGGCATTCATCTCATCGTTTCCACCCAACGCCCCAGCGTAGAGGTTTTGACCGGCCTTATTAAAGCCAACATTACGACGCGCATCGCTTTCAAGGTGGCGACGCAAATTGATTCACGGACGATTTTAGACGCGGGAGGGGCGGAAAAGCTTTTGGGCAGTGGCGATATGCTTTATATCGCTTCCGATTCGTCCGGTTTGAAAAGAATGCAGGGCGTTTTTGTTTCCGAGGATGAGGTGAAAAAAGTAGTCGGTTTTATAAAAAAGCAAAAAATTGAACGGGGCGAGGAAGAGATAGGAGAAAAAATAAATTCCGCATCTTCGGAAGAATCCTTTTTGGAATCCGGCGCGTTGCCGGAAAAAATTGATTTTGATTCCTATGCCTCTTCAGATGAAGATCCGCTTTACGAGGAAGCCAAAAAAACCGTTATTGAAGCTAAAAAAGCGTCAGCTTCGCTTTTGCAGCGGCGCTTGCGCGTAGGTTACGCGCGAGCGGCCCGCATTCTGGATATTCTGGAAAAAAAGGGAATTATCGGTCCGGGAGAAGGAGCAAAACCGCGTGAAGTTTTTTATGCTCCCGGCGATGTTGAATACTCCGATCCGCTAAAAGATCAGATTCAAAGGGACAAATGGCAGATATGAACCCTAAAAAATTGAAAAAAATAAGTTTTATGATACAATGCAAGCATGGCGCGCAATGAATTTGTAAAGAAAAGCGTAGGCACGTTGACATTGGGGGAAAAACTTAAAAAAATTCGCAGCGAAAGACGCGTTTCTCTGGGAGATATTTCCAGAAACACCAAAATTCAAGTTAAATATCTTGAATATCTTGAAAACGAGGAATACGAAAAACTTCCCTCCGATGTTTACGTAAAAGGTTTTTTGAGAGGCTTCGCGAGTCATTTCGGGATTGGCGAGTCATCATTGATAAAACTTTACGAACGGGAAAGGGAGATTCGCAAACACGTAAAAAAAGAAGAAGGCAAGGAAAAATTCATCAAGCCACTGAAATTTTCCGGTTGGGTTGTTACCCCAAAAATGATTATGATTTTTTTTGCAGCATCGCTCGTGTTTTTGGGATTTTTCTATCTTTATCGGGAAGTAAAATTTTTTATTTCCACTCCCCGTTTGGCAATAGCGGAACCGTTGGATGGCTCGGAAATTGAAGGCAATTCTGTTCGCGTGCGGGGAATTACGGAAAAAGACGCGGAAGTGATTATCAATAATCAGCCGGTGGTGATTGATGCGGAAGGAAAATTTTCTGAAATCATAAATTTGCAGCCGGGTGTTAACATTATTACGGCGAGTTCAAAAAATAGGTTTGACAAAGAGTCAACAAAAAAATTCTCCGTCAACGCCCGTTATTTTCAGCGCGCGGAAACGCAAAACGAAATGGAAACCCAGGATTATTCGGCGGCGGAAGCGGAAAAAAATGTTCTGGAAATTGAAGTTGATCCCAATCCGGTTTGGCTTTCGGTGGAAGCGGACGGCGAATTGGTTTTTAGCGGAGTGCTTTCTCCAAAAATGGTGAAAAAATTTGAAGCCCGGGAGCAATTCAGCGTTTCAGCCGACAAGGGCAATAATACCTATGTCAAAATAAACGGCCGGGACAAAGAAATTTTGAGTCCTGATCCGGGCTTGGTTAAAAATATCATACTGAAAGACAGCTAACTTTTTATTTTTACAAAAAATATGGCAAAAAATGTTTTGGGACACAAAGAAGAAATTGAAAAAGTGGTGGAAGAAATAAAGGAAAGGTTCGGCGAAGGTATGATTATGAAATTGGGCGATGTGCGCAAGGTTGACGTGGAAGCAATTTCCACCGGCTCCATTTCTCTTGATTTAGCGCTGGGAATCGGAGGCGTGCCCAGAGGCAGAATCGTAGAAATTTATGGACCGGAATCTTCCGGCAAAACAACATTGGCTCTGCATATTATCGCCAATGCTCAAAAAAACGGAGGCGTGGCGGCTTTTGTGGACGCGGAACACGCGCTTGATCCTGAATATGCCAAAAAAATCGGAGTCAAAATCAATGATCTTTTGATTTCTCAGCCGGATACGGGCGAGCAGGCGCTGGATATTGTGGAAGCGCTGGTGCGCTCCGGCGCGGTGGACGTGATTGTGGTGGATTCAGTGGCTGCTTTGGTGCCCAAAGCTGAAATTGAGGGGGAAATGGGAGATACTCATGTCGGACGGCAAGCGCGGCTTATGAGTCAGGCGCTTAGAAAATTGACTGCGATTATTTCCAAATCAAACGCCGTTGTTATTTTCATCAATCAAATACGGATGAAAATCGGCATAATGTTCGGCAATCCGGAAACGACCACCGGCGGACAGGCGCTCAAATTTTATTCTTCAGTGCGGATGGAAGTTCGCAGGAGCGCGCAAATCAAGAAAGGCGAAGACGTGGTGGGCAATCGGGTAAAAGTAAAAATCGTGAAAAACAAAGTGGCGCCGCCTTTTAGAACATCCGAATTTGACATTATGTACAATGAAGGCATTTCCCAGTCCGGCGATCTGCTGGATACGGGAGTGAAATATGAAATTATCAGGAAGTCCGGCAACACCTATGCTTTTAAGGAGGCGAAACTGGGGACCGGACGGGAAACGGCACGGCAATTTTTGAAAGAAAATTCCAAAATAGCGGCGGAAATAACCAAGGCGATAAAAGAAAAAAACAAAGAATAAAACAAAATTTTTTGTTTCTGGATCGCTTGACATCTTAAAAATATTGTCTGTGAAAATATTCTTTAGTTGCTTGGAAACGCACACAATTTGTTGTTCCAAAATCCAATCACTTCTTTTATTTAAAAGGGGAATGCCTTGTTATGTGATGTAAAATTCATTTTCTTTGTTAAATTTGTTTTTATTCTAAATGATAAATAAGTTTTTTTGTTTTTGATTTTGGGCAGAGGGGTAAGGAGTGAATGTCCAAAATCAAAAACTCTTTATTTAGTTTGGCTCTAAATAATTGCGGTAGCCTTTTCGTATAGCATAGGCAGGCAATCCTGCCTCATTCTAAACTTCGTTCCGTGATTATGGCCGGTGCGTGCGTCAAAGTCAACAAGAATTTTGCCTTCTTCAAGCGCTTTTAAAAATCCTTCAAAACTGAATTTCTGCAACATCATTACTTTTGTGTAGTGATAAAATTCTTTTTTGCGTCTGATTTCCACTTCGGCCTGAACGTAAAAAGCGTTAAGCAATTTTGTTCCAGCTTTGTGTTCTAAATCATCAAAGCCCCAATATGGTTGTGGATTAAGTTCGCCAAGTCCGATACGTTTTTTAACTTGTTGTAGCCATTCATTGTGTCTTTGATCAACACGCTTTGAATCAAAAGAAATTAAAATTTTTTGTTCCGCGCGATCAATAACAACTTTAAATCCACGATCACTACAAGAATTGCCATGAATAGTTTGACGGAAGCTCATTTCTCCTTTTGGATATTTTTTACCGTCTTCTTGGTGTGCCCATCCGTAAAAGGGTAGTAAAATTTGCGGGACAAAACGAATTGCCCTGGGCGAAGGCTCAATATGAAAAAGTGTTGTTAGTGATGTTGAATTTAAGCGCTGGGCTTTTAATTCCCATTCGGTAGCGTTTGGAATTGGCAAATTGTTTTCTTTAATTCCGAGTAAATCCTCAAGAGTGTTGCCAATACCTCCGGCATTTCCTTTTCGTGCGTTTGGCACAAATCCCATCGCAGAAATTTCTTTCAACTTTGTGATTAGAGCCGGTTTTGTGTAGATAATTTGTTTCGACATAGTTATAAAAGTTTAGCTTGAGCTTGATGTTGTTTTATTCTTTTTTTTGCCGATTTGCAATAATCCGGCGAAATATCAATCCCAATATAATCTCGATTAAAATTTATTGCTGAAATTGCTGTTGTTCCAGAACCCATGAACGGATCCAGAACAATTTTTGCATTTGTTGAAGAAATAATTCGATCAATCAGTTTGACGGGAAATGGCGCAGGATGACCATTTTTCATTTCTTGCGGAACTTCCCAGATGTCGCCGTGTGCGTTGGCTTTTTCCTTGAGCTTGAATTTCGGTTTTGCGATAAGATAAATTACTTCGTATGTCGGTAAAAAATATCCAGCATTAAAATTTAATCCGCCGGCACGTTTCCAAATTATAATTTGCCGAACAGGAAAACCGCTAATAATATCTTGCCGATCTTGCAGAAGTCCGCCTTGTACTCTCCATTTGTGATTATAAAAAATTGCCCCGTCTTCGGGGATTAGTCGCATCATTTCAGTTAAACAATCTCTTTGCCATTTAACATATTCTTTATGTGGCATGTTGTCGTTATAGTGCGAATATCCTTTTTGCAGAGCAGCGTTTGCCCATTTTCCACCCCGTCCATCTTTCATTCCATTGCCAGTAGAGTTTTTTAGATTATAGGGTGGTGAAGTTACGATTAAATCAACCGAACCGTCCGGCATTTTTTTCATCACATCAACAACATCTCCGCAATGTATTTTATTCAAAAATTTTGTAATATCTGACATATTTTTCGCTAAATTCTAACTCAGCTCATTATACACTGTTTTTCTTATAAAATAAATCGTCTTTTTTGCGACATAAGAAGCAAAAAAGACACTTTATTACCCCTATAAAATAAATAAAAAAACTTATTTTTCCTTATTATAAAAAACAAATTTAAAAAAGAAAAAGAATTTTATTTCACTTAACGTTTCAGTATATGCGATGTTTTGCGTAGTGAAACGGAGCAAAATATGGGAGAGCGAAGTGCAACGAGCGAACCGCATATACTGTGTTAGGCGAGCCGAACGGAGCGATAGCGGAGTGAGAGTGCAACGTGCCTTGCGTATTTTTGAAAAATTTATCCATATTATTCCGTTTTTGGTGGGCTTTTTATTATTGTATTTGATTTTTTTTGAAAAATGGAAGAGGGGCTGGGGGTGAATTCCATTTTTCAAAACTGCTTATTCTTTCTCGGACATATTTTTAAACTGCTCATAACTTCCAATTCTGGCAAAATTGATTTCAAAATTTGAATTATCTATTTTATCAATTCTTACTGAATCAATTCCCAAAATTTGTAATCTTTCGTAGGTCAAAAGCTCTCCTTCTTTTAGTTTCAAAACATCTCTTAAGATCCATTGTCCTAACTCACGATTTGAATATGACATAAGAGCTTTTCCGCCATCTTGGCATACCTTTGATTGCATTGTATTTCCATTTGGCAGTTTTAAATCAAAAGGCGTTTCTCGGTCTGGAAAAAAACCTGAAAAATTTTTGTGAATTTCCGCTGGGATTGGAATATAAACTTCGTTCGGATGTCTATCTCTTCCGCCTGCGTTCCATTGATTTAATCCGCTTTTTTCAAAAACTGTTTGATTTCTTCCATACAAAGGCAAATAAATTGTTTGTTTTATTTTTGATTCTTTTTCAAAATGTAAATCTGTTTTTTCAAGTAGTTTTCTCAATTCCAAAAGCGGATCTTCCAAAATATCAACATTGAATTCATAAACAATCGGTTCGGTTATAAATCTTTTTGTAAGGGTGCTTTTAGAAACTAAAAATGAATAATCATACTTTCCGTCATTAAAAGCGATAGAACCTTTTCTTTCTTTAATGTTTTGGATGTTAGAAATATCAATCTTATCCATTGTTTCTTCAAAAATCAGGAATTTCCCTTTATCTCTTATAACACAGTGATAAATTGAACTTTCTAAAGCGTGAGCGTTTTCTGTAAACTCAATTCTGGCGTTTCTTAATTCTGAAACTTTTCTAATTAAATTTTCAGGTGATGGATTCTCATAAATCCGTCTATCGTTGTTAAACTCAGCAACCTTTTGAAAAGTTTTGTTGTTGTTTGCGAGAAAAGTTTTCAAACCAATTCCCAAAGCGTCTTTTTTGGCATCAGCCGAAACATCACTTCTTGATAAATCTTCCGCTTCAAAGGCACGACAAAAAACTTTTTCCGCAACTCTATAATACAAATAGGGAATATCTGATTCAGAAAAAAGATTAGAAAGGCAACCAGCAATTTTTAGAAAATGCTCGTATTCTTTTTTTAATTCTGGTTTTTGAGTTTGAAAAAACATAATTTATTTAGTTAAAGCCTTTCGCATATTTTCAGCTATTCTTTGAATAACCGGTATTGAAACAGAATTGCCAAATTGTTTGTACAAGTGAGAATCGGCAATGTTAGGGAGTTTATAATTCTTTGGAAATCCTTGAAAATTAGCACATTCTCTTGGTGTTAGCTTTCTAATACCTTTTCCATTTAAAACTAAGGGCACATTATGACCACCCATCCCCATGTTTGCCGTTAAGGTAGGGCAGACATTGTTTTTGTTTTCTCTAACGTATTTTCTTCGCCATTGATAAACAGTATCTCTTTTTTTGACATCTTTTTTCAATACTTCGTAAAGTGGTTTATCGTTGTAATAATATTTATCATCAACCTCTTTTTCTTCAAGACAATCGTGAATTGATTTTGTAAGTTTTATTTTTTCAGGGAAAGAAAATTTATCGTGTGTTTTTTTATCCAAAAAACCGACAATATAAATGCGTTCTCTGTTTTGTGGAATATTGCCATATTCCATAGTATTTAAAACTTTTACTTTAACAAAATAGCCAAGCTCTTTTTCCAATTTTTCAAGGATAACTCTTAATGTATTTCCTTTGTCGTGTGTTTTTAGATTTTTAACATTTTCAAGTAGAAAGGCTTTTGGTTTTTTAGCTTTTAAAATTCGCACAATATCAAAAAACAGGTTTCCTCTGTCTTTTTCATCATTAAACCCTTGTTTATAACCAGCAATAGAAAAAGGCTGACATGGGAAACCTCCACATAAAATATCAAAATCAGGAATTTTTGAAGCAGGTATTTTTTGAATATCGCCTAATACCATTTGCTTTTCGGTTTCAAATGTTTCGGAAAAGTTAATGTCAAAGGTTATTTTTGCATTTTCATCAAAATCATTGGAAAAAACACACTGAAAACCAGCGTTTTCAAAGCCTATTTTTATTCCCCCTATACCTGCAAATAAATCTATAAATTTCATAATTTAATTATACCTTTGTTATAAATATCCCCGAGCTTACGCTCGGGGTTTTTCTTATCCGAGTGCAAGCTTCGCTTGTCCAGTGTCCTCTTGTCCTTGCTGTTCGATGTATTCTTTGATCATTTTTTCGTTGACCCCGACGGTGGA
>JBBINP010000025.1:0-12885 GCA_037443825.1 Candidatus Moraniibacteriota bacterium | reverse complement strand
TTTTTCTTAAATTCTGCCACCCAACGCTCCAGACTGCGCTGGCTATGCGGACAGACCCTGGCTACATCTTTTAGCTTTAACTCCTTGTTTACGACAGGCAATACCCATCTTAACCGTTCTTCTTTAATTGTTGTTGGCATATTGATACTCATACGCCAGAATACAGCTATTCTGGAAAAACCGCCAAATGTGTGTGGACATTACCATTGTTTATTGACAATTTTATCAAAAAGTGTATAATTATAATCAGAGAGAAAAAAAAGAAGGTTTTGTCGGCCTTTGGGTGTTCTCTTTGCTAAGCAGTAAGTTAAAATTACGAAAATGTCAGAAACAAGAGTAGTAGATCAGGAATTCCTTGAGTATGTTGTCAAAGCGCTCGTGGATCATCCTGAAGACGTAAAAGTTGAAAGAAAAATTGACGAAATGGGGGTTCTCATCACCCTGGACGTGAATGCCAAGGATATGGGAATGGTGATTGGCCGCGAAGGTACAACGGCAAAAGCTCTCAGAACTCTTTTGCGCGTTATTGGAGCCAAAAATAACGCCCGCATCAATTTAAAAATCAACGAACCGGTTGGTTCTGAAAGGGGAAATGCCAAAAAAAGCATTGATGACGTGATGGGAGACATCAATATTTAATCCCGACTTTATTCAATAAATAACCAAACCGCCGATATTAAAGGCGGTTTTGTTATGCGAATTTTGAAATTGGCGGGATTATTTTTTTGTGGTAAAATAAAAGCATGAAATTTGAAATCATAACTATTTTTCCCGATATTTTTGAATCATATTTCAGGGAAAGCATTGTCAAGCGCGCGCTGGAAAGAAAAAAAATCAATGTTAATATTCACAATTTGCGCCATTTTGCAGTTGACAGGCGCAAAACAGTGGATGACACTCCTTATGGCGGGGGAGCCGGAATGGTGCTTAAAGTTGAACCCATTTGGCGGTGCGTTCAGTCAATTTTTGATAATCAAATTTTCTCGCCGGATTCGAATCAGGCCAAAATTCCGGAAATTTTCAATAAAAAAAACGCGAAAATCAAAAATCGGAAATCAAAAACCAGAATCATTTTGTTTTCCGCCAAAGGCAAAAAATACACGCAGAAAGATGCCGGGCGATTGGCTGATTTTGACAACATCATAATGATTTGCGGAAGATATGAAGGGGTTGATGAACGGGTGGCCGGACATATCGCTGATGAAGAAATATCAATAGGCGACTATATCTTGACCGGAGGCGAGTTGCCGGCGATGGTTTTGGTTGATTCCATAACCCGTTTGTTGCCGGGAGTTCTGGGCAATCCGGATTCATTGCGGGAAGAAAGTTTTTCCACTGTCAAAAGTCCGGGATTAAAAACTGAAAATTCATTTTTGGAATATCCCCATTATACGAAGCCGGAAAATTTTCGCGGCTGGAAAGTTCCTCAAATTTTGTTAAGCGGCGATCATCAAAAAATAAAAGAATGGCGGGAAAATCCATTTAAGGCAAAAAATGAATGATGGAAAAATATGCATAATTATCAAAAAACCGATTCCGTGCTGTTGTTCGCTATTTTTACTTTGTTGTTATTTGGTTTGGCGATGATCGCCAGCGCCGGAATTTTTTATTCGCAAACGCGCTTTGGCGATCAGTATTATTTTTTAAAACGCCAGTTTTTTTACGGCGTTTTGCCGGGACTCCTTGTTTTTTATGTTTTTCAAAAAATTGATTATCACAAATGGAAAAAATTTTCCATTCCATTTTTTTTGGCCACGCTTGTCTGCCTCATTTTGGTTTTTGTTCCGGGAATAGGAATAAAATTATACGGCGCCAGCCGTTGGATCAATCTCGGTCCGATTTCTTTCCAGCCGGCGGAAATGGCCAAATTGGCGATTATATTTTATTTGGCCGCTTGGTTTGAAAACAAAGGGACGCGAAAAATAAGGGATATTTTTGAAGGACTGATTCCTTTTTTGGCAATCGTTGCTTTAGTCGGATTCCTGATTATTAAACAGCCAAACCTAGGAACTCTCGGGGTTATTGTTTTGATTGCGTTATCAATGTTTTTTTCTTCTGGCGCGAAATTATCCCATTTTTTGTTTTTGGCGGCGGCCGGCGCGATTGGTCTTTTGGCGCTTGTCAAAACCGCTTCTTATCGCCTGAGCCGTTTTTTGGTTTTTTTAAATCCGGATTTGGATCCGCGCGGAATTGGTTATCAGATAAATCAAGCGCTTTTAGCCATCGGTCTCGGGGGGATATGGGGAATAGGACTAGGACACAGCCGCCAAAAATACAACTATTTGCCAGAGCCGGTTGGGGATTCAATTTTTGCGATTGTCGGCGAGGAACTTGGACTAATCGGAGCGATAAGCGTGATAATTCTTTTTTTGATTTTGGCATTCAGGGGACTTGGGATTGCGCAAAAAGCGCCGGATGAATTCGGGAAACTTTTGGCAGTCGGCATTACTTCCTGGATTGTTTTGCAGGCCTTTGTTAATGTCGCGGCCATCAGCGGACTTGTTCCGCTGACTGGCGTGCCGCTTCCTTTTTTGAGTTATGGCGGAACTTCAATAATTTTTTTATTGGCCGGCGCCGGAGTTTTGGCAAACATTTCAAAGCAAGTCAGAAATTAATTTTTTTAAATTGTTAAATTTGACAAAGCAAATATGGAACAAGGAACGGTTATGCGGTATAATATTGAAAAAGCCGCCAAAACCGGCAACTGGAAATTTATGAAGCCGGTGCTGGATGAAAAAAAATGCGTTGGTTGCGGAACTTGCGTTCAATTTTGTCCGGAGGCCTGTATTGAGATGGCGGACAATGACCGGCGGCAATTGGCGGCAAGGAAAAAAAGAATCAAAATTGAAATTGATTATGATTGGTGCAAGGGTTGCGGGGTTTGCGCCGCTGTTTGTCTGGCGCGCGCCGTTATTATGAAAAAAAATAAACAATAAATATGCCTCAAAAAACAAAATTATTGCCTGGACGACAAGCGCTTAAGATTAAAAACGCTAAAATACGCGCGCTTGCGGGAGGAGCGGCCGTGGCTCAGGCGTTTCGTCAAATCAATCCGGATGTAATGCCGGTTTATCCGATTACGCCTCAAACGACGATTATTTCAACTTTTGCCCGGTTTCAGGCGCAAAGAGAAGTTGAAACTGAAATTATGACTGTTGAATCCGAACACAGCGCGATGAGCGCGGCAATTGGCGCGGCCGCCGCCGGAGCGCGAACGGTAACAGCCACCAGCTCTCAGGGACTGGCGCTAATGAACGAAGAGCTGTATATTGCCAGCGGAATGCGGTTGCCAATTTTAATGGTTGTTTCCGCGCGGGCTCTTTCCTCGCCGCTTAACATTCACGCGGATCATTCTGATGTTATGGGAGCGCGCGATGCCGGCTGGATACAGATTTTTTCCGAATCAAACCAGGAAATATACGATACGATTTTAATCGGCATAAAAATGGCGGAAAATTCCAGCTTGCCGGTGATGGCGATAATGGACGGTTTTTTTACGTCGCATACGGTTATGAATATGGAGATTTTGCCGGATGAAGACATCAAGAAATTTACGGAAAAACGCGATCCGGATCATTCGCTTTTAAAAACGGAAAATCCAGAAACCTTCGGCGCTTTGGCGCTTCCGGATTCATATTTTGAGTTTAAAATTGAACAAGACAAAATGCTGCGTTCCGCGATGGGCCATTATCGGAATGCGGCATGCGATTTTGAAAAAATTTCCGGGCGCTTTCATGATTTTTTTGAAATTTATGGCGCGGAAGACGCGGAAAATATCATAATTATCGCGGGTTCGGCGGCCGGTACGGCCAAAGAAGCCGTGAAAAAAATGCGCGCCGCCGGAAAAAAAGCGGGAGTTTTAAAAATCAAAATGTTCCGCCCCTTTCCTCATGATGAAATCGCCACTGTTTTGAAAAACGCCAAAAACATCGCGGTCCTTGACCGCGCGATGTCTTTTGGAACATATCCGCCGTTATACGGAGAAATATTGCGCAGCATGCGCGGCGTGGCGAACGAAAATAAATTTAAAATCCTTTCTTATGTTTATGGTTTGGGCGGACGGGACATTTTTCAAAAAGACATTGAAAATGTTTTTGAAAATTTGGCGGAGAAAAAATCTGAAAAGGAAATAAATTTTATCCGGAGCATCGGTTAAAAAAATATGCGCGAAAATATTTACAATTGTCCGGCTATTCAGGAAAGTGAACGGAAAAAAGATAAGAAATCCGAAAAGCCGGAGGAAAAAAAGAACATATTGCAAGAATTAAACTTGGCGGAAAATGTCCAGACAATAGAGAGGAGCATGGTGAATTTTGAATATACGGTTCCAAAAAATGAAGATGAAAAAAACAAGCTGCGGGAAAAAAAACAAGAAAGCGTTAAAAGTTTTTTGGAATATTTTGAAAACATGAAACATAAACACGGAAATATTTTTGGAAAAGAAGGGGATGAAGTAAGCCAAAGAGTGTCAAAGTTGGTTGAAAGCTCTTCAGACAGAAATTTTATTAATGTTGAATTGGAAAAAGAAATAAAAAAAATAGAAGAATTAATCGGGGAAAAAATCAGACTGGAAGACAAAGAAAAAGCGGACAAAATACTTAAAAAAATTGCTGAAAATAAAAGCAAACAAGGACAATAATTATGAATAAAAAACTTACTGAAAAATTGGCTCCCGGGCACACAACCTGCGCCGGTTGCGGCATTCCGCCGATTGTCAGAGCGGCGCTTGCCGAGATTAAAGATCCGGTTGTCGTGGTGAACGCGACCGGGTGTCTGGAAGTGACGACAACCGTTTATCCGTACACGGCCTGGAAAGTGCCATACATCCACAATGCCTTTGAAAACGCGGCGGCGACAGCCGCCGGCATTGACGCGGCGCAAAATGCTTTGCGAAAAAAAAACGGATTAAAAAAGAAAGCGAAAATCGTGGTGTTTGCCGGCGATGGGGCGACTTATGACATTGGGTTGCAGTCATTGTCGGGCGCGCTGGAAAGGAAGCATGACTTTCTTTACATCTGCTACGATAATCAGGGTTATATGAATACCGGCGGACAAAGATCGGGCGCTTCGCCTTACGGCGCCGACACGCAAACAACGCCTTTTGCCGCAAATGATATTGGAAATAATTTAGAAAAAAAGGATATTATGAAAATCGTTGCGGCGCATGGCGCGGAATACGCGGCGCAATCCAATGTGGCTTATCTTGAAGATTTCAGGAAAAAAATCCGAAAAGCCGCCAAAATCAAAGGACCGGCTTTCCTTTTGGTTCTTCAACCCTGCGTTAACGAATGGAAGTTTCCGTCTTCAATGTATGTCCGCTACGGCCGCTTGGCGACAGAAACCAATTTTTGGCCGCTTTATGAAATCAATAAAAAAGGCGAATATAAAATAAATCTGCAAATAAAAAAACGGAAACCGATTGAGGAATTTTTGGAAGGGCAAGGAAGGTTCAGTCATTTGTTTGTTCGTGAAAATAAAAAAGTCATCAAAGAAATGCAAAAAAGGGTGGATGAGAGATGGAAAGAGCTTCAAAAATTATCGGACAAGAAACCGTAAATGGGAGGAAAAACATTGTTTTTCTTCAGTTATGTTCCGAATCGCATTAACTAAGAAACTTCAAGATTAGACACTTTTATTTTCGGTGAATTTTTTTGTCTTAATTTCCGAAAGTCATAAAATTGGAACTTTCGTATTTTTTCACTCCCAAACGGAATATCTCGAGAGAGGTTAAAAACCAAACAACAGCAATACATCCAACCACAAAAAGGTTTTCTAGTGATAAATTTTTTACAATTTCAACTGGCAATGCGCCAACAGCCAATGATGGTATAAAAAAAGTGAAAATGATGCGCGTGGCGCCTTGAAACGCGCCGCCATGAAATAATGAAGGTGTAAGAAATAACTCAAAAAGACCGCTTGTTACCGAGTTTGCGTCCGTAAAAAAGAAACTTGCCGAATAAATAGCTATTGTCGCTGACAAAAATACCAGAACGGAAATAAATACAAGCAGCGGGATTAAGAAAATTTGCGCAACGCTTATTTGAGCAAGAATGCCGTAAATTAAAAGACATGCTATTCCAAAAACAATATCGCCCAAATCAGAAACTCCAAATGACGATGTGGCAACTCGCACAAGTAAATTTTTCGGCGAAAGCATAAAACGATCAAAACTGCCGCTTGCGACATAATCGGCAAGCTTCCTGATACCGGACGCTCCTGAAAAAACAATTCCATATGACAACGCGCCAAAACCCATCAATCCGATTATATCAACAGCTGTCCAACCATTGATAATTCCAACCGATTTAACAAAAAATACCCAGATAATAACAAATACCGTGTTGTTTATGGTCATGCCAACAATATTCATCAGAAAGCTCGTGCGGAGTTCCGCGCTACCTCGCACATTTTTTTTAATTGCGTAGAACGCAAAATATATTTCTTTTATCATAAAATCATCCTCCATTTACTGAAACTCTTTCTCTCGCTTTCGCAAATAGAATTAAAATAATAATTGCGGCAGCAAGAATCCAAAAAATCTGTATCCCGACTTTCATTATCCAATCCGTTGCCCATGTCTCATAGACAGTATGCGTAATGAACTGCGATGCGCCAAATGGACTCCAAAGAGCAATTTTATACATAAAACTTGGAAATAGAGCTATTGGCAAATACGATCCGCCAAGAATCATAACTGCTTTATCAACGATCCAAAAAATCGGATTTATATCCTCTATCCAAAACGCAAGCAATCCGACAAATGAGTATAAGAACAAAGAAAGAAGCGCGCTGAGTAAAACAACTAAAATAAGCGTGGGAATAAAAATGGCGAGCGACATTGTCGCCGGAATTCCAATGGTGAACGCAAGCGCGATTGCGCCGATAATAGAAATAATTGCGAACGGATAAAGACCGGCTCCGATTTGCCACCACATACGATATGAAAGGTAGGAAATCGGTTTGCTGAAAAGTATTTCAACGTTTCCGGATTGCACGTCTTGCATAATCAATCGTGAAATGTCGCGCAAACGAAATACCAAAAAAGTAAAATAAAAAAACATACTCCATGCGGCGACAATGTAAGTTGTGTTGTTTATTATGCCGTTGTTCAAACGAAAAACATACCAGTATAAAACCAGAAGCACGCCACAACGGGCAATCGTGCTGCAAGTGTCTGCAATAAGCCGACTCGGATAATAAATCCGATCCCTGACTAAAGTCCGGACTATTTTATTTCCGAGACGAATTGCTTTCATAAATATTCCTAATGACTGTTTCAAGGTCGGTGTCGTACACATCAATATCATCAACTTTAAATAGATTGAGTAATTTTCGCAAAGATTCTTGGACACCAATTTTGTTAATGTCGACGCTGACTGTTATTTTATTTTTGCTTTTTGTCGTATAACTTACTCCGCCTGGAAGTTTGGGAAATGCGTCAAAAGTTTTTTCTGGAGTTATGTCGATGTTTTTTGTCCGCATGAAAACTTGCGACAACTCACGAGTCGGCAAATCTTTTATCAGCGTTCCATAATTAATAATGATTGTTCGATCGCACAGCGATTCAATGTCGCCAACATCATGAGAAGTCAAAAATATCGTTACCTTTTCTTCCTCGTTAATTTTTAAGAGTAAATCGCGCAGAGATTTTTTTGCTACCACATCTAAACCTATCGTCGGCTCATCAAGAAAAATAATTTCAGGTCTATGTATGAGTGAAGCCGCAACTTCCGCTCGCATTCGCTGCCCCAGAGACAGTTTTCGGACAGGTTGATTGATAAATGAATCCATATCGAATAAACTTATAAGTTCGTCAATACGCGCTTCAATTTGTTGATTAGCAAGGTCATACATCACACCAAAAAATTCGAGCGAGTCGGTTAATGGTAAATTTGGCAAAAGTTGCGAACGTTGTCCGAAAACTGTTCCGATTTTGTACGCGAGTTTTTTTCTGTCCTTTGACGGGTCAAGATCGAGCACGCTTGCCTTTCCGGAAGTTGGGAACAATATTCCCGTAAGCATTTTTATTGTTGTTGATTTTCCGGCTCCGTTCGGGCCAATAAACGCCACTCGTTCTCCGCTTTGAACGCTGAATGAAATATTGTCAACGGCTTTAATTTCTTTTATTCCGGGACTGAAAAGATTTTTAACCCATCCGGCGGATGGATTTTTGACGGGAAATGAAAAACTCTTTGACAAATTATATGCGACTATTGATTTTGAATTCATACAAGACAAATATATCATTTATATCATTATTTATTGATTTTTTAAAAAGAGATCTTGGCAAAACTTTTTCAGAAGCTAGAACGCGTTGAAAGGATGTGTATATGAAATTATGCCACCATCCGATCTAAAACAAAATTTTGCCGCCTCGCACGGAGTCAAGCAGAAAGACCCTCTTTTTTCTTTTGAAAAAAAACAGCGCGCGCAAAATCAAAAATTGTAAAGAAGATTTTATGCTAAACAGCGCCAACCAAAGACTTGTCGATTAATAAAGGCGGTAGTCTTATTTTGGAGCCTACAATCGGACTTGAACCGATAACCTACGGTTTACGATACCGTTGCTCTGCCAATTGAGCTATGTAGGCTTAAGTGATAGCGGGCATTTTAATAATTTTTGATCTTATGGTAATATTGTTAATATAGAATAACTTACGAAAAAATTCAAGCGCTATGGCGTGGTTCTACGCTCTTATTTCAGTCGCGGCCGTCAGTCTAATATCTTTAGTAGGTGTTTTCACGCTTCCTGTTAAGCGCGAAAAAATGGAAAAAATTCTGATTTATTTAGTCAGTTTATCCGCTGGCACGCTTTTGGGCGATGTTTTTATTCATTTGATTCCGGAGGCGTATGGATTTGATGTTGATCCTGTTTCAATTTCTTTGTTTATTCTTGGTGGCATCCTTTTTTTCTTTGTTCTGGAAAAATTTATTCACTGGCATCATTGCCACAAAGTGGTTTGCGAAAAACACCCCCACCCTTTTTCTTATACCGTGCTGGCGGGTGACAGCGTGCATAATTTTATTGACGGGATGATTATTGGCGCGAGTTATTTGGTAAGCGTTCCGGTAGGAATCGCTACAACCATCGCGGTTATTTTTCACGAAATTCCGCAGGAAATCGGCAATTTCGGCTCATTGGTATATGGTGGTTTTTCGCGCGTAAAAGCGCTTTTTTTAAATTTCGTTTCGGCCTTAACGGCGGTGGCGGGAGTGGTGCTTGTGTTAATTTTGGGCGTTAACGCCGATTCTTTGATTAATTTTCTCATTCCATTCGCCGCCGGCGGCTTTATTTATATCGCTTCTTCCGACCTTATTCCGGAGTTGCACAAAGACACCCGCCTGACGCGTTCCGCTATCCAGTTGGCCACTTTTGCGGCCGGCATCGCAATTATGTTTATTTTGACATTTCTTGAAAAATAAAGCATTTTAGGCGTGTTTTTATTTGGATTGCGCGCTTTTTTCAAAAATGCGTTCAATGCCAAAAATGAACATAGAAATGAAGAAAAAATTATGAAGGAATTTCAGCACAAATTGGACGTTATTAAATCTAAAATCCCGCTTTTGCGGGACTGTCTTTGACTTTTCCGGAAAAAAAAAGAAAATCATTGAACTGGAGGCGCTTTCGCGGGCGGTTGATTTTTGGAATGATCCGCGAAAGGCCGGCGGAGTTATGAAAGAAATCGAAGGTTTGCAGAAAGAAACGGATCAAATTGAAAACATTGAAAAAAGAATTTCAGATCTGGAAGAACTTTTGCGGATAACAGGCGCTGAAGAAGAGAATGAAGTCGCGTCGGAAATCGGATTTTTGGAAAAGGAAGTCAATTCGCTGGAATTCAGGGCGTTGTTGTCGGGGAAATACGATCGCAATGGCGCGATTGTGGCCATTCACGCCGGCGCGGGAGGCGTGGACGCGCAGGACTGGGCGGAAATGCTTGTCAGAATGTATTTTCGCTGGGCGGAAAAAAACAATTTTAAAACACATCTTCTTGATGAGTCGCGCGGAACCGAAGCTGGCGTTAAAAGCGCTGTTTTTGAGATTGAAGGATATTGCGCATATGGATATCTGAAAGGCGAAGCCGGAGTGCATCGCTTGGTGCGTCTGTCGCCCTTCAACGCTGATAATTTACGGCAGACATCTTTTGCTTTAGTGGAGGTTTTGCCGGTGATTGGCGAAATAAAAGAAGTGGAAATTAAGCCGGAAGATTTGAAAATAGACACTTTTCGTTCTTCCGGAGCCGGCGGACAGCACGTAAACGTTACCGACAGCGCGGTTCGCGTTACGCATCTTCCCACCGGCATTATTGTCAGTTGTCAAAGCGAAAGATCGCAGCTGCAAAACCGCGAACGGGCGTTGAAAGTTCTCAGTGCGCGCCTTCATCAGCGTTTTCTGGAAGAACAAGAAAAAGAAAAACGGAAATTGCGCGGAGAATTCCAGAGCGCGGAGTGGGGAAATCAAATTCGCTCCTATGTCTTGCATCCGTATAAATTAGTAAAAGATCATCGGACAAAATACGAGACTTCCGATACGGAGAAAGTTTTGAGCGGGGATTTGTTTGATTTTATTGAATCCTATTTAAAATTTTCCAGCGTCAATCCCGCGCGGAAAAAGTAATTTGGCGTTCGGAATTTTTTCTGTCCGATGATAATTTTTTATTTTTATCTTGTTTGATTAAATTCCCTGATGACAGAGAGCGCTGTTATTATGTCGTCCATAACAGGCAATTTGATGCCAAAAAGAAATGTGTTATAATATTATTGCCATAAGCTAAATTTCAAATCGCGCGGAACGTGAATTTCTGCGGGTTTGGCGCATTAAATGATTATATTTGAAAAAGTCAGCAAAATATACCCACCCGATTTTACGGCGCTCAGCGACGTTGATTTGATAATTGAAGAAGGCGAATTTATTTCCATCGTTGGGCAAACCGGAGCGGGAAAGTCAACGCTTCTGAAACTTATTTACGCGGAAGAACAACCGACTTCCGGGCGGGTGTATTTCAAAAACCGTCCGATTGACGGAATAAAAAGGCGTCTCTTGCCTTACTTTCGGAGGAATATCGGCACGGTTTTTCAGGATTTCAAACTGCTTCCCAACAAAACGGTTTTTGAAAATGTCGCTTACGCTCTGGAAGTTGCGGGAGACACTAATGAAGAAATTGCCAGCAAGGTTCCCAAGGTTTTGGAAATCGTCGGGATCAGCCGCAAAAGCAACGCTTATCCGGTTCAGCTTTCCGGAGGAGAGAAACAAAAGGTATCTTTAGCCCGGGCGTTGGTCCATCATCCGTCTGTTTTGATTGCCGATGAACCAACCGGTAATCTCGATCCGATTTCAGCAGCGGAAATAGTTGATTTATTGCTTAAAATCAATGGATTAGGAACAACTGTTATTTTGGCGACGCACAACAAAAACATAGTAGATAAAATTAACCGAAGGGTTATTACGGTTGATTGCGGAAAAATAGTTCGCGATCAAAAAAAGGGAAAATATCTGATTTAATTTAAGCGGTTGGGGCGCGCGGCAAAAATTATGAAAAAAATAAAATTAAAACGTACGATCAGGGAAGGATGCGTCAATTTCTACCGCAATGGCTGGTTAAGCGTGGCGACTGTCATAATTCTGGCCACATCTCTTTTTATTATCAGTATGACTGTTCTTATCGGCATTACGGGAAAATTTGTGCTTAAAAACATTGAAGAAAAGGTAAGTGTGGCTGTTTATTTCAATCCGGACGTAGGCGAGGAAGAAATTTTTGACATCAAAAGCAAATTGGAAAAATTCACGGAAATAAAATCCGTCAATTATATTTCACGCGAGCAGGCGCTTTCGGAATTAAACGAACTTGAAAAAGATAATTCCTCCATCAGGCAGGCGCTGGAAGAAATCGGAGAAAATCCGCTTTTGGCTTCATTGGTTATCAACGCTTCCAAGACGGAATATTACGATATTATTTCCAAAGCGATTGCCAATTCAAACTTCAGCGATCGCATAAGCCGCATTAATTATGAACAAAATAAAGTTATTATCGAGCGACTGGCCAACATAATCACATTGGTTGAAAAAGTCGGTCTGGCGCTGGGAGTTATGTTTGTTTTTCTGGCCGTTCTTATAACTTTTAACACTATCCGCATAACAATATATTCGCACCGCCAGGAATTTGAAGTTATGCGGCTGGTCGGCGCGTCCAACATATACGTGGAAATGCCGTTTGTGGTGGAAGGCGTTCTTTATGGAATTTCAGCCGGATTTATCTCTTTGGCGATGATTTTTCTGACTGCTAAATACATCTCTGTCATTACCTATAAAGTTATTTTTCAAGGCGGTTTAATGGATTATTATCTGGGACATTTTTGGATTATTGCCGGAATTTTGCTTGTTTCCGGAATGGCTCTGGGGGTCGTGAGCAGTTTTATCGCCATACGGAAATATCTGAAGGTCTAGTTGAAGAGTTGATAAAATAATTTTGTTTATGGAAAAATTTGATTTCACAAAAATTGAAGACAGGGAAAAATTTGAAAAATTGCCCAAAGAAGAGCGGGATAAAATAGGCGATGAGGCGCAAGAGGAGGCGGCAAAAATGCAGGCAAAAGTTGAAAGCGGCGAGGCAAAAGATTACGCGGAGGCGGAGCGGTTGATTAATAGAGAAAAAAAAGAGATTATTCTAACCTCGGAACAAGAAGACGCCAAACAAAGAATTATCAATCGTTTATCAAAGGGACATATTAACTCCGCCTTCGAAATCAAAGAAGCATTTCCTTTGCCGGAAGAGATAATATCCAGTCCGGAAGTCCAAGAAGCCGCCAAACAAGGATTTATCAATCGTTTATCAAAAGGATATATTAACTCCGCCCTCAAAATCAAAAAAGCATTTCCTTTGCCGGAAA
>JBBINP010000024.1:0-13240 GCA_037443825.1 Candidatus Moraniibacteriota bacterium | reverse complement strand
TTTTTCTTAAATTCTGCCACCCAACGCTCCAGACTGCGCTGGCTATGCGGACAGACCCTGGCTACATCTTTTAGCTTTAACTCCTTGTTTACGACAGGCAATACCCATCTTAACCGTTCTTCTTTAATTGTTGTTGGCATATTGATACTCATACGCCAGAATACAGCTATTCTGGAAAAACCGCCAAATGTGTGTGGACATTACCACATTAGCTTGACAAAATTTTTAATTCTGATAAACTGCTAATATGATAAAAGGGTGCGTGAATAATTATTTTTGGTTTTTTTATCCGATTAGGAAGATCGGCTTGTTTTTGATTTAAAATCAAAAGAATTCAAAAGCAAACCGGTCTTCCAAGATCGGTTTTTTGTTTTTTGCGTGAAAGCATTTTTATAATTCAAGGAGGTTAAGATGTCAAAAGAAACGCAGGAACAGATTTATTTGATGGTGGCGTATTTGTCCGCGCGCCAGTGCGGCAACGATCCTCTGGCAGAAGACATTGCCAAACGGGCGAAAGAAAAAGGATTCAACATTATTGATGTTTGTATTGAAGAATGCGAAAAAACGCTATAAAAAACATTAAAACTCGAGGGACTGCAACCGCAGTCCCTTTAATTATGTAATCAGAAGCAAAAAGCCACATAAGGAACAAAAAGCGAAAATAATCGCGTCGGGGTCTGAATTTTCAAAGCGCTTTATTATTGGCAAAAATGATTATTTGTATTAAAATTAAATTGTAAGAAAAAATCCAACAGAACATCTTTTTGGTTGTCTGGAAACAAAAATTTGGATTTATGAGACAATCGCAACTTTTCACAAAAACGCAAAAAGACGCTCCGAAAGACGAAGTGAGTTTTAACGCGCGGCTTTTAATCCGCGCCGGATACATTGATAAATTAATGGCGGGCGTGTACACTTTTCTGCCTTTGGGCTGGCGGGTGATGGAAAAAATACAAAATATCATTCGCGAAGAAATGGTCAAAATAGGCGGACAGGAGATTTTTATGCCGGCGCTTCACGCCAAGGAACTTTGGGAAAAAACCGGACGTTGGGAAACAATGGACGATTTGTATAAGATTAAAGACAAAAGCGAACGCGAATTCGCACTGGGACCCACGCACGAAGAAGTCGTGGCGCCTTTGGCTAAAAAATTTATTCAGTCGCACAAGGATCTGCCGAAATATGTTTTTCAAATTCAAAACAAATTCCGCATGGAGCTCCGTTCTAAGTCCGGCTTGCTGCGCGGACGGGAATTTTTGATGAAAGATCTTTATTCTTTCCATCTGACCCAGGAAGATCTGGACGCGTATTATGAAAAAGCGCTGGCGGCGTATAAAAACATATTCAACCGGCTGGGCATAGGCGGCGAAACTTATGTTACTTTCGCGTCTGGCGGATCTTTTTCCAAATATTCGCATGAGTTTCAGACGATTACTCCGGCCGGAGAAGACGTTATTTACATTTGCGAAAAATGCAAAATGGCCGTCAATCGGGAAATAAAAAGCGAAGTCGGGGAATGCGTGGAATGCGGCGGAACGGATTTTCGGGAGGAAAAAGCGGTGGAGGTCGGCAATATTTTCAAGCTCGGCACGAAATACAGCGCGCCTTTTGATTTATCCGTAACGGATGAAAAAGGAGAAAAGAAAATCGTGATTATGGGTTGTTACGGCATCGGGCCGGCGCGTTCCATGGGCACGATTGTGGAAATTTATCATGATGAAAATGGCATTGTTTGGCCGGAAGCGGTCGCGCCGTTCAGAGCGCATTTGTTGATTCTCGGTTCGCGCCCGGAAGTTATCAATGAAGCGGAAAATATTTATCAAAATTTGCGAAAAGGCGGAGTTGATGTTTTGTTTGACGACCGCTCGGAATCAGCCGGACAGAAATTTGTTGACGCTGATTTGATCGGTATTCCGTATCGGATAATAGTAAGCGAAAAAACTTTAGCGGCAGGCGGGATTGAAGTGAAAAGAAGGAGTGAAAAAGAAAGCGAAATTATAAGCGCGGAAAATTTGTTGGAGAAACTAAAAGAAAAAAGAAAATAAAAAAAAGCAGGGTTTTCGGATGAATACCCAGTTTATGAGGTGTAAATTTTTTTAATTTAGTGAGAACTCCCCGCCTGTAAGGGCGAGGATGAAAGCAATTCCAGCATCTTCCTGTATACTGAATACTTTTTTTCTTGTCTTAAATCACAATTTGTGATAGAAATAAAAGCCAGTTTTTTGACAACTGAATTGTATAAATATTCCAAAAGGAGGCAGTGATGATTATAAAAGATGTGTTAAAATGGTGGAAAGAATTTCTTAAGGGCAATTTATTAAAATTTCAATCCATGTCATTTCCTCATACTCCACAGTTGGATTTTCCATTTGATAACTACAAGGTCAGTGGTGATGGTTTTTTGAAGCATTGCGTTTTTGACGGTGTGCGTTGGGGATTGCATCTTGGTGAAGATTCTAATGTTCAAGCGGGAACAAAAGTAAAGTCCATTGGAAAAGGCAAAGTCGTTTATTCCGCTTTGCATGCGGGAAAAGTCATTAAAGGAGAAAACGGAAAAGAAAAACTCCAAAGGAATTGGGGCAATATTATTGTTATCGCCCACAAAAATCCTAAAACCAAAAAAATCTTTTGTTCTGTTTATGGTCATCTTGGCGAAAGGATAAAGCAAAAAGGCGACAAGGTGGAAATGGGTGAAGTAATTGGAACTATTGCCAAAGCCAACGCGCCGGAAAACGGTTTTTGGGAAGATTCGCATTTACACTTTGCTATTTACACAGGTCCATATCCATGGGTTAGAGCGGATAAAAAAAGGAAATTATTGTCCGTCTTGCCCGGATATTTCAGAAAAGAAAAACCATTAACCAAATGTCAATGGTGGCAGGATCCCGCCAGATTTATAGTTGATTATCAAGATCAGGAAGTTTAAAAATGAATTGATGTTATACCACCATGCAATCCTTAACAGAGTACCTATTAAAACTGTGCATGAGGTGCGTTAGAGGATAGACAATTGGCAGTAAGGTTTATCAGAAGGGTATAAATAGGGCGAGGATAAATCCTTGCCCTTTTTTCTTTAAAAAAACGTTTTTACGCTAGTCCGCAGTATAATTCAGTATCTTAAAAGTAAAAATATTAGTGCGGCATCGCGGTTTTTGCCGGCGTTGACACGTATAATAAAAAAGGGCGAATTTTTTTATAACTCGCCCCTGAATCAGTATGTGAGTGTGTCAATCAAAAAAAGGTTCTCTAACACAGCCAATTTATCGGCCAGTGTTTTGAGTTTCCTTTCTTCATTTTTGTAGATTTTTATTTTTTCCAGAAAATTTTTCTGGACATTTGGCAGCACTTCGTGAAAATTTTTTGGAATTAGCTGTTTGTACGCGCTTATTTTATCAAATAAAATCTTTTTTATTGTTTCATCATCATCTTTGATGTGCGCGAGACGAATTGCCGAATCTCGGTTTAGTGGAACATTTGGATTTTCGTTTATCAATAGCGAGGCGCAAAACGTCGAGCTAATGTTTCCAACCGTGCCATGCGACAATTTTATCAGATATTCTGCCGGAATGAACGACTCCTTATTGTAGTGTTTTTTTACTATCCACCCCTCAAATTCTTTCCATGTGAGTTTGGGTTGATATTCCGCGTCCAATTCGGCGAGAATTTTTTCACCATCCCAAATTTCTTTTTGGCGGGGATTTATGGATAATCTTTCGGCAATAATCATTTCTATCCGTTCAAGGCCTGTTTTGTTTTTTAAGCTGAAAGACGGTAAAAATTTTTCAGCATGGCCGCTCTGAAAAATTAATTTCGCGGTTTTGGAGATTCTGGTCCAGCCGATTCGGAATAAGCCAAGAAAGTCGCAAGTTTTATTTTCGGACAAAACCAGTCCCAAATTAATCACGCCGAGAACAGAAAAAAAACTTTGTTGAAGATGAGCTTCGTAAATGCTGGCGTAATATTTTTGGGAGTAGTTCAGTGTCATGGAAATGCCAATGTCTTTCATGCGGAGCAGGTCTTCATTTGTTAATTCCCCCTTCTTATATTTCTCGCTTAAACGGAGAAAAAGAAGGGGACGGAAATCTTTGATAATTAACGTCCCCATGCATATCACCTCCTTTTTATTTAAGCGGCAAAAACATTTCGTCTTTGCCTATTGTTTTTTCTGGCGTAAGGAGCGCCAGTGATTCGGCTCTGAGTTCGGAGATGTCAGCGATGATGTCGCTGTTTCCCTCAAGGAGCCATGAAACTTTTCTTGCTACACCTGGCGCGTTTTGGACCAGTGCGTTCCAAAGGTCCGAAACACTTTCTATAACTCTTATTAATTGGACTTCTTCCTCATCATCCTCAGTGCCAATAAAAGGCAGGGTGAGAAAAAGAAGTCCCTGGTCGGATGAGGCCAGCGCGTTGAAAATATCCGGCCACTTGTCTGAATCGCAAGAATTCAGCACGTCTCCTATTTTGGAGAGCACCAATTTTTGCGTTTCAACTGGTTCGTTGAGAGCCCGATCAGTCCAAAAGGCGCCCTCAATTTCTAATGTCTTGAAGATTGCCTCCGGACTGGCGAGATCAAACGCCAGCGTCGGCTTTCCGGCGTCATGCGCGTTAAAAAGCTCGCGCATTTCTGCCGGAGTGAGTTGACTGATGATAATCGCTACGGCTTCGTCGCCGTGCGAATTGGCATACGCTTCCAAGGATTTTTCCGCCTCGGCAGCATTGCCTATTTTTATCATCTCTCTCACTTTTTCAACAACTTGAAGGTTGTTGTCCATTACATCACCTCCTTTTTGCTTCCGGCGTGAATAGCCAGAAGTTTTATGATAGTTTCCAGTGACGGATGTCCATCAAGCGCCGTGAAAACTTTGAGGCCGTCAGTGCTTGCTGTAATCCACTTTTTTATCTTTTCCAAACCTACTTCTCCGTTAACAAAAGTTTGGAAAGGAAACGCCTTGTCAAATCTAATTTGGCCAACAAGTCCAATAGCGATCCATGTAATCATATATAGATCATCTAACACTCTCGGATTTTCAATGGCCATCTTTCTTACTTCTGCCACATACTCCTTAAAATTTTGTGGCTTTTTGGGATCAAATAGTTCGGCAATCTCTTGCGAGAAATCGCCGTAAAGATCCTTTATGTTTTCGGGTACTTTTAATTTCATTTACGCCTCCTCTTTAATTTTTTTTTCAATCATTTCTTGCCATAAGCGGGAAACAAACTCCCGCGGATTCAAAGCAATTCGCGCTTTTTGTCCCCGTAAATATTCTTCGCGTTTCAAGGGATCGGAAAGTACCTCATAGGCATTGGATATTTCCTGAAACTTTTGCAATGACTCGGGATTTTTGCTTCTGTCCGGGTGGTATTTTTTTGCCAACCGGCGATAGGCGCTCAAAACCTCGCTTGAGGAGGCGCCTTTTTCTACTCCCAAAATGGCGAAATAGTCCATAGCGCTCCTCCTAAATATAATATTGTTAAGTTACAGAACCCAATGCTAGCAAAAGAGGCGTCATTTGTCAAGGCCGGAAATATGCGTTAAAATAGACAATATGAAAATAACTCTTAGTCAGCACGCCGGATTTTGCGACGGAGTGGAGAAGGCGTATGAAATAGTCAGGAAAATCGTCCGCGATCCGCGGATTAAAAAACCGGTTTTCATTTTGGGATCTTTGGTGCATAATCGTGACGTGGTGAAAAAAATTGAAAAATTGGGAGTGAAAAAAATCCACGTTGATCCCAAAATTTTTGAAATTCTGGATTCTCTTAAATCAAAAATAGGAACACTGGTGATTACCGCCCACGGCATGGGTCCGAAAATTTACGCTTACGCCCGAAAGAGAGGAATCGCGCTGGTGGACACTACTTGTCCGCGAGTTGTCAAAGTCCAGCGGTTAGCCAAGTTTTTTTTGGAAAAAGGCAATCAAATAGTCATTATCGGCGAGCGGGAACATAAAGAAGTGAAAGGCATATATGAATGGACGAAAAAAAAAGCGCAATTCGTGGAAAAAGAAAGCGATTTTGGCAGATTAAAACTTGATTCGCGGAAGAATATTTTTGTGATTTCCCAGACAACTCAGAATCAGGAATTTGTCAAAAAAGCGTGGAAGTATTTGCGGAAAAAATATCCGCGCGTTGAAATTCAAAACACCATCTGTCTCGCGACTCAAAAACGCCAGGACGAAATGAGAAAAAAAGCCAAAGAAAACGACGCGGTGCTGGTGATTGGATCTCCGCAAAGCGCTAATTCCACCCGGCTTTGGGAAATTGCCAAAGAAATAAATCCCCGGTCTTATTTCGTGGAAAGGTCCGGTCAAATCAAAAAATCATGGCTGAAAAATTGCGGAAAAATATGGGTTACAGCCGGCGCTTCAACTCCCCGATGGATTATTTCCGGCGTGATGAAAAAATTGAAAAATTTTGAAAATCGCGGATTTTAGGTTAGAATAAACAAAGGACGCTTCTCAGGTCATAATTTAAATATGATTATGAAAATTTTATTGGCGGAAGACGATCCGATGATTGCTGAAATTTACGAGCGTAAATTCAAAGACGCCGGTTTTGAAGTTTTTATCGCGGCCAGCGGAAGCGATGTTTTGAGGCATTTTCAGTCCGAAAATCCAGACCTTGTTCTTTTAGATTTGGTGCTGCCGGATATGAGCGGATTTGACGTGTTGAAAAAAATCAAACAAAACAAAAACAATCCGAAAACGAAAGTTATCATATTCAGCAATTTGAACGCCCAGGAAGAACAGAACGCGGCTTTTGAACTGGGAGCTGACGGTTATATTTCCAAAACGCAATTCAATCCGTCCGAACTCGTCAATGAAATCAGGTGGAGAATGAATATTTTCAAAGAGCAGAAAAAAAACGGCGAGAGCGCTGATATGGGAAAAGAAGCGGCGCTGTCCGTGGAAAAATCCGACAAAAAAAGAATTCTTTTTATTGAAGACGAGGATGTTTTTTTGGAAATATTCGGAAGCAAGCTGGAAAAAGAGGGTTATGAAGTTGAATACGCCAAAAACGGATCCTGGGGCCTAAAAGAAGCTATGCTTAAAAATTTTGATTTAATCATTATGGATGTGGTAATGCCGGCGATGAATGGCCGGGAGGTGGTTGAAAAATTGAAAATGGAAGAAAAGACGAAAAAAATCCCCATCATAATTTTATCGGCCTCCGCTGATGACAAGGAAAAAAATCAAATTGAAAAAATGGGAGTGCATGAATTTCTTGTTAAAACGCATATTGTTCCCAGCGAGCTTTGCGTAAAAGTTAAAAATTTAATCGGCTGACCAAATGGACAGAACTCTTATCGTCAATACGCCAAAAACAATAGGCGAGGAAATTAAAATCGCCGGCTGGGTGCACTTGCGCCGCGATCATGGAAAGATTATTTTTATTGATTTGCGCGATCGCAGCGGAATCATCCAATCTGTTGTCATTCCCGATAACGCCGAAACACATGAGATTGCCAAAAGTCTGCGAAGCGAGTGCGTGGTGGAAATGGAAGGATTGATCAAGGCCCGCCCCATAGGCGCTGTCAATCAGGATATTTCCACAGGCGGAGTGGAAATGGAAGTTAAAAAAATAAAAATACTTTCCCGTCCGGAAGGGGATTTGCCGGTGGATATTTCCAAGGAAGATCTGGATCTGCATTTGGACACCTTGCTGAATTACCGTTATCTGACGCTGCGCAATGAAAAAATCAAGGCGATTTTCAGGATTTATTCCCGTTTGCTGGCTGATTATGCGGAATTTTTAAAAAAAGGCGGTTTTACGGAAATCAAAACTCCGAAAATTTTGAGTTCGGCGACTGAAGGCGGCGCCAATTTTTTTAAAATTAAATATTTTGAACGCGAGGCGTATTTGGCGCAAAGCCCGCAGTTTTACAAACAAGCCGGCGTGGGAATTTTTGAGCGCGTTTTTGAAATCGGAACGGTTTTTCGCGCCGAGCCGCATTTTACCGCGCGCCATGTTAATGAATTCACGGGATTGGACGCGGAAATCGGTTTCATTGAAGGGGTGGATGACGTGATGCGCGAACTGGAAAAAACAATTGCTTACACGATGAAATCAATCGCCCGCGGATGCAAAAAAGATCTTGCTCTATATGGCGCGAAAATTAAAATGACGGGGGTTATTCCGCGTCTCAAGCTTACGGAAGCGGTTGAAATTCTGGACAAGCGCTATGGAAAAAAAACGGAAGCGCTGAATATTGACGGGGAAGGCGAAAGGATGATTGGAGAATGGGCGAAAAAGGTTTATAAATCGGATTTTGTTTTTCTTACCCATTATCCGGCCAATGCCCGACCTTTCTACTCAATGCCGAGCTCCGATCCGCAATACACGGAAACGTTCGATCTTTTGTATAAAGGAATGGAGATTGCCAGCGGCGGGCAACGCATACATGATTGGCGCCAGATGGAATCCAATATTAAAAAACACAAATTAAATCCCGCCGATTTTAAAAATTATCTGGATATTTTTAGATATGGCATGCCTCCGCATGGCGGCTGGGGATTGGGATCGGAACGGATTATCCAACAATTATTGGGGCTTAAAAGCGTCAAAGAAGCGATTCTTTTTCCAAGAGACGTAAAACGCCTCGCGCCGTAAAAATTTGAAATAGAAAATGGCTGATTGCAGCAAAAAATCAAATCCAAGACGCATAAAGCTTGTAGGCTTTATTTCTTTTTTTCTGGGATTTTCGCAGGCCCTGCTGGCTTATGTCATGTCTTCTTATTTGAAAGAATCATTGCAGACGGAAAATGTGGGACTTGGATATTTTTTTGGCTATGCTTGCGCGCTTTTGGCGCTTTTAAACTTTCATAAAATTATCGGAAGATTTGGAAAAGGCAACGCTTTTATTTTCACGCTTCTGGGAAAAATCGTAATCCTTGCTTTTTTGGTCACATTGACGCCTTCAATCTGGGGAGTTGTTCTTTTGGTTGGGTATATTATTTTGGGAACGCTTAATTGGGCGAGTCTGGATGTTATTCTGGAATCATTTTCCGTTGATCGCCGCACCGGCAGAATAAGAGGTTTCCAGCTTATGCTTATTGACGCCGGATTTATTCTGGGGCCGCTTGTTTCAACGCAAATTCTTGAACAGCTGGATTTCTCATTTATTTTTTTGACTGTTTTCTGCGTTGATGTGTTGGCGGTTTTGCTGGCGGCCAAAGGACTGCGCGGGATTAATCATGATTTTCATATCCAGTTAAACGTGTCCGATCTTCTGATGAAAATCGGCAAAAGAAAAAATATTCTCCGAATCTATTATATTTCTTTCGTACTCGATTTTTTTTACGCGGTTATGGTGATTTACACGCCTCTTTACCTGCGAAGTCTCGGAATTTCCTGGGAAAATATCGGTTTAATTTTCACCTTTATGCTTTTGCCTTTTATTATTCTGCCCATTCCGGTCGGTTTTTTGGCGGACAGAAAATTTGGAGAAAAAGAAATGTTGATTGCGGCCATACTGATCACGGGATTTTTTGTTTCAGTGATATATTTTATCAATCATCCGTCCGTTTGGATTTGGGGCGGCATTCTTTTTTTGACGCGCGTCGGCGCCTCAATGATTCAAACGCTTCGCGACTCTTATTTTTACAAGCGCATTAACGGGCAGGATGTGGATGTTATTTATTTTTATCGCACTTCAATTCCCGTGGGATACATCGCGGCTTCCGCGGCTACGACCGTTTTTTTGTTGTTTTTTCCGCTTCAGGCGCTGTTTTTATTTTTGGCATTGGTTGTTTTTTCCGCGCTTTATCCGGCTTTTCGGATCGCGGACAGCCATGTTTTTTCTGAAACAGAGTATGTTTGAAAAACCGGCAACTGATGTTATAATGGAGGTAAATAATTATTAACGGAAAAATTTTATGGCGGTTAGCAAAAAAATTATAAATTATCTTGATAAAAATGGTTATAAATACGAAACAATAAACCATAAAATGACGTATACTGCTTGGGATACATCTCAGACAGAACATATTAAACCGCAAGAAGTGGCGAAAACATTGGTGATGAAAGCGGATGGGTATTATTTTTTGGCGCTTATTTCGGCCAATCGGAAATTGGACAAACGCAAATTACTCAAAATCGTCAAAGCGTCCGACAAAAAAAACGGGCGGAAGGAAAGCAAAAAAATTGATCTGGCGGATGAAAAATGGATGAAAAAAAATATTCAAGGAAAAGTCGGAGCCGTGCCGCCTTTTTGGGGAGTGACAAAGTTAAACGTGTTTTTTGACGGTTTGTTGGCCAAAAATAAAAAAATTTATGTCGGATCGGGAGAATATACCGCTTCTTTTAAAATCAGCGTCAGTCAATTTTTGAAAATTGAGCAGGCGGTCAAGGGAAATTTTAGCGTGAAGAAATAATTTTTCTAATTCGCGTTTTTAAACCAATGGCTTATCGGATAAAACTGGAACAATTTGAAGGTCCGCTGGATCTTCTGCTCGCGCTGATTAATGAGCGGAAAATGGATGTGGCGCGGGTGAGCTTGGCGGCGGTGGCCGACCAATATCTGGAATACGTGAAAAAGCAGGAAAATATTTCACTGGAAAATTTGGCGCATTTCCTTTCTGTCGCTTCGCGGCTCATCCTTATCAAGTCGCGGGCGCTTCTGCCTTTGCTGGAATTCAGCCAGGAAGAAGAGAAAGAAATCAAGGATCTGGAATGGCAACTCAGGGAATTCAAGCGTTTTAAGGAAGTTTCCCGCCGGATTGGAAATCTTTTTGATTCTCCAAGAAAAATTTTTTCACGGGAAGGATTCTGGGGAATGGACGGGTTTTTTTATCCGCCGGAAAATATCAATGTTTTTGATTTAAAAAAAACATTTTTAAAAATTATCAATGAAATTCCCGAGGTGGAAAAACTGGAAGAAGAAATGGTCAGGGAAATAGTTACTTTGGAAGAAAAAATAGACCATTTGCGGGAAGCGCTGAAAGGAAGAATGGAGTCGTCATTTTCCGAAATTGTTTCTTCCGCCAATGATAAAATTGAAATTATCGTTTCCTTTTTGGCCATGCTGGAATTAATAAAACAAAGGATTATCCATGTTGAGCAGAAAGAATCGTTCAAGGATATCAAACTGACTATGAAAAATTACCCCAATCCGCAGAATTTCTGATTTTTTGACGAATAATAATATTTGAAATTATATTAAATGGACATGGAAAAACTTAAATCATTGGTTGAAAGCGTATTATTTGTTTCCGGAGATCCGGTTGAAATTTCGCGTCTGGCAAAAATAACCGAAACATCGGAAGCGGAGATTGAAAATGTTTTGATGGCATTATCGGCGGAATACGCGGCGGCAAAACGCGGTTTTTTCATTGTGCACAAGGAAAACGAGGCGCAGATGGCGAGCGCGCCGGAAAACGGAATTGTTGTTGAAAAATTGCTTAAAAGCGAATTGCGGGAATCCCTTTCCAATGTTTCTTTGGAAACGCTTTCCATTATCGCTTATCGCGGACCGATAACACGTCCGGAAATTGATTCCATTCGCGGCGTCAATTCAAGTTTTACTTTACGCGCTTTGTTGATGCGGGGACTTGTTGAGCGCGTTGACAATCCGCGGGACAGCCGCGGGTATCTTTATAAAATTTCTTTTGATTTTCTGAAAAAACTCGGTTTGGATAGAGTGGAAAAATTGCCGGATTATGAAGAGTTGCGCGGCGATGAAAGAATTAATTCCATAATCCAACATAAAGAAGAAACAATCTGATGAATTCTCTTGTCGCCATCGCTTTTTTATTTGTTTTTCCTCTGAATGTTCTGGCATTTTTACCCGATGTTTTTTTTGCCGGTAAAAGTCCGGCGGAAAAAAAGACGGAAACGCCAGCCGGAGAAGTTCGCGGATTTGAAACTGAACGCGAAGAAAAAGAAGAGATTGTTGTTGCGCGCGATCTTTTTCCTCTGTCTCCCTTGCAGCCGATTCGCAAAAAAGAAGCCAAAAATCTTGCCATTTCAACCGCTCACGCCTCACTTATTCTTGACGTTGATTCTGGGACTATTTTGCATTATTCAAACGGGAAACAACAGCGCCAAATCGCTTCATTGTCTAAAATAATGACGGCCGTTATTGTTATGGAAAAAGTTAAGGATTTGGAGGAATCGGTGGTTATTGACAAAGACGCGGTTTATATTGAAGGAACAAAAATCGGTTGTCCGCGCTCGGGCTATTGTATTAGCCAGCGTTTGCAGGCGGGGGAAAAAGTAACTGTAATGAATCTTATGAAAGCGATGCTGATGAACAGCGCCAATGACGCGGCGGTGGCGTTGGCGAAACACACAGGCGGGTCGGAAAGAGATTTCGTGAAACTTATGAATGAAAAGGCCAAAAAACTCGGGCTTAAGGATACAAATTTTTGCACGGCTTCCGGACTGGAAACTGACGGGCGCGAAAACGAGTGTTATTCCACGGCCTATGATATTGCCAGAATTGCGGCTTATGCGGCCAAATATGACGTAATTTGGAAGATATTCCGCTTGCCCAACAATACGACAATAACTTCGATTGACGGCAAATATTCCCATGAAATTTTAAACACTAACCAATTGCTGGATCAGATGCCGAATTGCCTGGGCGCCAAAACCGGATTCACTCCGTTGGCCGGACATTCTCTTTTTATGGTCGCGGATGACAATGAAAAAAAACACAAAGTTGTGGCGGTGGTTTTGAACGATCCCTATCGTTGGCAAAGCGTGAAAACAATGGTGGAATGGGCTTTTCAGTCGTATGAGTGGAAGTGAAGTTATTGAAGAAGAAAAATAAAAAAACGTGAAGACGTAAATTTTTTATGCAACTGTCTCAAATTCAAACAATTCCGGAAGTAATAAACGTGCTTAAAGTTCTGTCCACGGGATTTTTGGCTTTTGTCTTGGCTTTTGTCTTGACGCCTCTTTGGACGAAAATTCTATATAAATACAAAATCGGCATCAAAATCAAAGAAAATTCGGTGGACGGGCGGAAATTGACTTTCATAAGCCGCCTTCATGCCGCAAAAGCCGGAACGCCGACGATGGGTGGGGTGATTGTTTGGTTTTCTGTGCTTATTTTAATTTATGCCTCGCAGTATATTTTTCCGATAATCGCCAAATGGCTGAATTTTGACTTTATCGCCCGATTGGATTTTTTAAGCCGCAAGCAAACATGGTTGCCGCTGTTTACGTTGGTTGCCGCCGGCCTGCTTGGTCTTTTGGATGACTGGATGAGTATCAAGGGTATCGGCAAAAACAAGGG
>JBBINP010000023.1:0-13529 GCA_037443825.1 Candidatus Moraniibacteriota bacterium | reverse complement strand
CTAACACAAGAAGTCGTGGATTTGACTGTCGATTTAATCAACAATCGCCCACGAAAAAGACTTGGCTATTTGACTCCCTGCGAGGTATTTGTAGAGGGTAAAATTGCAGTTCAAGCTAGAATGTAGGGAATGTGGTAATGCGCACAGAAAAAAATAAATCCCATATAAAAAATATCACTTCTTTCTTCGCCTGCCATGAAACACTTTGTGCACTTCGCGCAATTGATGGTTGGTAATATGCGTGTATATTTGCGTTGTGGTAATAGAAGAATGCCCCAGCATGGATTGCACGCTGCGAATATCTGCGCCGTTTATCAACAAATCAGTTGCGAAAGTGTGGCGCAGGGTATGCGGATGAACATTTTTCACAATGCCGGCTTTTTTAGCGTAAAATTTGACAATCCGCTGGATACTGCGCGGCGTCATGCGCAAGTCATTCTTTTTTGATTTTGCCGCTTGACTACTTTTCTGAGAAAGACGAACGAAAAGCGCCGGATCAATGTCGGATCTTTTGTCGGAATATTTTTCCAAAGCGATTTTGGCCGTATCGGAAATAAACACTATTCTGATTTTTCCTCCCTTTCCGCGCACGCTAAATTCTTGTGTTTTCAGATTTATTTGTTCCCGGTTAAGCGAAGTTAATTCAGAAACGCGAAGTCCGGTTGAAAAAAGAAGTTCTAAAACAGCCCGATCGCGCAATGTTTTCAATTTTTCTCCCCGAGCGCTTTCCAAAATCATTTCTACTTCTTCAGATTCCAAAAATTCCACGGAGGGAGTCATGTTTTTGCCGATTTCAATTTTATCCGGAGAAAGCGTCTCTACGTCTCGCTTGGCCAAATATTTCAAAAAATTGCGAATGGCGATAATATGATAATTTTGAGTGGTTTTTTTAAGTCCTTCTCCCTTTTTATTCTGGTAACGATTAAGATAAAGACGGTATTTTCTGATAATTTCCGCGCTTAAACGCCATGGATCAGAAATATCAGCCCATGACAAAAAACGCCGCAAATAATGTCCGTAATTTTCAGTTGTTTTTCGGGATCGATTTTTTTCAACTTCCAAATACTCCAAAAAATCTTCCAACAAGGACAAAAGGTTCATAAATTTATTTTAATTCAATTTTACTAATTTGAAAACTGTCTTTTATTTGCTTTATTTAAAGTAAATTTACAAATTTTTTCCATTTCTGTCTTTGACAAAGATTGCTTTTTGGACTACACTGGGATTTGTTTAAAAATTAAGGTTTTGGATGGATAAATCAGCGGCAAAAAAGCGGCCCTTAGATTTAAACCGCCAAAACATAATTGAAGGAAAAACCTTATTAGTAACAAAATTCTGAAATTCCGAAAAATATTTCCCAAAAAAGAATTTTTTAAACGTTATCAACAAAAAACCCATCTTTATCAAATAATTATCTCTGATTTCATTAAACGACATCGGACAGTTAAGCTTCTACACATTTTGAGAAGTTATTCCGCATTAACCGTGGTAATTTGCAGCGCTCTTTTGGTTATCTCCACCAATTTGTCTTCAGGTAAAGCGTTTGGTGGAATTTTATTCGGTCATTGGAAAACATCCTCTTCTAAAACGCAGATGGATAATTTAACAAGCAGCCACGCGAACCGCAAAACCGATCTGGCCTTTGTTTCACTGGCTCAATCAAGTTTTGCCGTTGATCCAAATAATAAAATTGAGGATGATTTTTCTTCCGCCGCCATTCAGGAACAATCCATCATTTCCAGCGCCGATATTCCATTGCGTGATCCGGAAGAAGAAGGCGGTGTAAAAATTTATGAAGTCAGAGAAGGAGATACGTTAAGCAACATCGCGGCTCGCCATAAAATAACGACGAACACGATTCTTTGGGCGAATGATATTGACAATATCAACTCTATAATGCCAGGCGACAAAATTTTCATTCTGCCGGTTTCAGGACTTTCTCACAAAATTAAAAAAGAAGACACCATTGAATCAATTGCTCGCAAATATAAGGCGGAAAAGGAAAGAATTATCGCTTTTAATAATCTTCCTGCTAACGGATTTATTGAAGAGGGACAAGAAATCATAATTCCCGGCGGAGAAAAAGAAAACGCCCCCTCGTCATCCTCAACTTCAGGATTGGGAATTGATCGCCGCCAATATGCCACTTCATCCGGAGGCCAGCCTGCTGTAATTTCGGGATGGAAATCAACATTTTCCGGAAAACCGGGAGCAGGCCATCGTTTTCCTTATGGTTATTGTACATGGTATGTCGCCCAAAAACGCTTTATACCATGGGGGGGTAATGCTGGCACATGGCTTTATCGAGCCAAAGCATCTGGATATAAAACAGGCAAAAATCCGACTGTGGGTTCAATTATGGTTTCTTCGGAATCATGGTGGGGTCATGTGGGTATTGTAGAAAGCGTTGATAGCAAATCCTTTACTATCTCGGAAATGAATTATAAGGGCTGGGGCAAAATCAACAAACGCGTTGTTTCCAAATCAAGCCGCGCCGTCAAGGGATTTATTTACTAAATCAAAGCTTCTTTTCTTCCACAAACAAAAGCTGGATTTAATTTCAATCAGGGTTTAAAATTCAAACATGGAACAGTTTGGTGGAAACTTATTTGAATTTTTGCGCCAATACGGATATTGGATTATTCTTCCGTTAATGATCATTGAGGGTCCGGTGGCGACCTTGGTCGCGGCTACTCTGGCGGCGCTGGGCGCTTTTAATGTTTTCGTTGTGCTTATTTTTTCCATCGCCGGCGACATGATTGGAGATATTATATTGTATTGGCTGGGATATAAATACGGTCTTGGTTTCGTGCGGCGCGTCGGAAAATACATCGGCATAACAGAAAGTTTGGTGCTTCGAATGGAAAAATATTTCGCGCGGCACGGCGGAAAAACAATATTCGCCGTAAAATCCACCACCGGTCTTTGCTGGGCGACCTTTACGGCGGCGGGCATTGCAAAAATGAATTTCAAGAAATTCGCGCTTTATTCATTTTTTGGCGGAGTTGTTTGGAGTGGATTCCTGGTTGTTGCGGGATATTTTTACGGTTATCTCTGGCGGGAGATCAAGGAAACTATTGAATGGATTGGCTGGATAATTTCAGGCGCGGCAATCATCACATTCGCTTTCTTCACTCTCTATAAAAAATGGCGGGCCGAGAAATTGCTAGCAAAAGACAATAATCTGGAAAACGATAATGACAACATCCGATAATCAAAAAAAATATTCTCAAAAGCCGGGTCAATTGCCGCAAAGAATCTCCGGCAATGCTATTTTGACGGAAGAATTTTGGCCTCATTGGTGAATTTTTCCGACTCTTGGGCACGGGACACTTTTTGGGCGATCCCTGGAGTTTTAAAACTGGGTGATTTTGAAATAGCCAGAAAAAGTTTTGAATTTTTCATTAGTCACCAAAGATCGGACGGACTCATTCCGAGGAAAATCACTTTTGATTATAACGGTTTCAAGTATCTTTTTAAAAAAAGCTTGAAACGAAGAAAATCCAAAACTGTCTATAAGGGCGTTATTCCATTGGCGGATTGCGTTGACAGCAATGCGCTTTTTATTATCGCTCTTCAAAAATATTCAAAAGAAAGCCGCGATATCGGATTTGCCAAGAAAAATTTTGAAAGCATTAAAAAAGCGGTTGATTGGTATGATCTGAAAACAAAGCATGGTCTTATCAAAGAATGTTTTCTAGCCAACTGGATGGATACAATATTTAAAAACGGACATGTTCTTTATTCCAATGTTCTTTATTGCCAGACTCTCAAAAGTTTTTTCGAAATTTGCGAAACACTCAAACGCGGGGACTTGGCCGCGACTTATGAAAAGAGACATTTAGAAACGAAGGATAAAATCAACAACTTATTTTGGAATGGAAATTTTTTTGATGATGAATTGGGAAAACATAAACATTTTGATGCGGCCGGAAATGTTACGGCCTGTTTTTTTGAAATTGCTTCTCCGGAAAAAACAGAAATAATTTTTAACAAACTCCGGAACATTAAAAAGGAAAAATTGCATCCCACGGTTGATCCGCCGTATCTTTTTTGGAAAATCAATCCCGCGGCATATGCCATGGGAATTAAAGAATACCAGAATGGCATAAGCTGGTCATGGATTGATATTTTGGCCGCGGGGGCGATGGAAAAACGCGGATTTCATGAAAAAGCACTGGAACATTTTGAAAAAATTTGCGAAATAATAGTAGAAAACGGAGCTATTTATGAAACATATTGGCCTGATGGCCGTCCGTTTAACAAGCCGTTCTGGAAAAGCGCCGTGCCTTTTGCGTGGAGCAGCGGGTTGTTTTTGGAAATTTACGATTTAATTTTAAAAAAACAACCATAAAAACCTGTTCATGTTTTCCCATCCCGATGATAAAAATTTTTTTTGTAAAAAAATGTTATTACTAATCATTAAAAAGACACCGAAACACAATTCTTTTTTCTTGCCTAAAAATACAGAAAGCATATAATTATAGAAGTTATAAAATATGTCATTGCGAGCGAATGTAACGGATTGAGAAATCTAATAATTTAGCTCTCTCGATTATGCTCGGAATGACACTTTGCATCATGACCGATCCCATTATAAAAACCATAAAAAAGGCAAAAAACATTCTTTTTTCCGATCCTAAACTCCTCCATGAAAAAGAACGGCACTTGGCAAACCAGCCGTTTTATTTTGAAGGAAATAGCGACAAGGCGGTTTTGCTTATTCACGGCTGGACGGTTGTTCCCTATGAAGTCCGGCGACTGGGAAAATATTTAAACGAAAACGGCTACACGGTTTCCGGTCCGATGCTTTCGGGCCATGGAACGGTGCCAAGAGATTTGGAAGGAGTAAAATGGACCCAGTGGTTCAGTGACGCTGAAAAATCATACTTGAATCTCAAAGGCAAATTTGACAAAGTTTACGTCGGAGGAACTTCTATCGGCGCGAGCATCACTATTCTTCTGGCCGCCAAATATCCTGAAATATCCGGTCTTGTTTTGATGGCCACGCCCTATAAACTGCGTATGGAAAGAATTTCTCTTTTTTTTGCTAAACTTCTCAGAAAATTCAAACGCTACAACAAAAAAATATATCCGCCCACTTTCGGCGTTTCAACCACCTTGACGCGGATAATTTCCTATCAAAACTATCCTGTTGACAGCGCCCTGGAAACTTTTAATTTGGTGAAAGTCGCGCGCCAAAAAGTCCCTCAAATTACCCAGCCCTGCTTTCTGCTCCAATCGTCAAGCGATCATATTGTTTCAAAAGACAGCATGGATTCCATTTATGACAAAATCTCTTCCAAAATTAAAAAGAAACGATGCGTTCGTCGGGCTTACCACACCTTTATATCGGATATTAAAAACGAGCACGTATTTGAAGACATACTCAATTTTCTGAAAGAAAACTGATAGCTTATAAAGTTCATAAAAATTGTCGCTTTAAGAACTTTATAAAATTTCTAACTTCAGTATGCGTATAGCTATATTTACGAACAATTACCTCCCCAACCCTTATGGCGTAGCCAATTCCATTGAAAGTTTTCGCAAACAATTTGAGCGATTGGGCCACGCCGTTTACGTTTTTGCTCCGCATACCAAGGGATATTTTGATGAAAATCCCAATGTTTTCCGCTATCCTTCAATTGATATAAAATACAAAATAAGCTTCCCGCTGGCCATTCCGTACTCTCCCAAAATCAGCAAAGCGCTATCGGAATTGAATCTTGACATCATTCATTCCCAACATCCGACTCTTTTGGGAAAAACAGCGATGAAATGGGCAAGAAAAAAAAATATTCCCCTGGTTTTTACTTGGCACACGCTTCACGACAAATACGTGCATTTTGTTCCTTTAATTCCAAAAAAAATTGCCGCTTGGTGGATCATAAAACAAGCAGTGAATTACGCCGATAAAAGCGATATAGTCATTGTCCCTACCGATTCCGTGCGGGAAATAATAAGGAAGTGGGGAGTAAGAAATAAAAACTTAGTTTCCGTTCCGACGGGGGTTGAAGAAAGTTTATATCAAAATCCCGAAGGGCAAAAAATAAAGGGCCAGTACGGCATTGAAAAAAACGAAATCCTATTGTTTCTAGTTTGCCGCCTTGCGGAAGAAAAAAACATTGAATTTATTTTCCAGTCAGTCATAAACGTGCTTAAATCCGCAAAAGAAGTCAAGTTTTTGATTGGCGGCGAAGGACATCTGGTTCCAACACTTAAAACATTGGTTAGCAGAAACAAGCTGGAAGACAGGGTTATTTTCGCGGGAGCGGTGAAGAAAGAAGAAATCAAGAATTATTACGCCGCCGCCGACATTTTCGTTTACGGCTCCAAATCAGAAACACAGGGAATGATTGTAAGTGAAGCAATGTATGCGGGACTTCCCATCGTGGCGGTTAACGCGACCGGTTTAAAAGATCTTATCAAAAACAATGTCAACGGCCTTCTGGTTCCGGAAAATAAAACTGTATTTGCCGAAGCGGTAAATAAATTAGTGGCTGACGCGGAATTGAGAAAAAGTTTTGGAGAAAATTCAGCCAGAATCGCGCGGGAAAAATACACCGACTCGGTCTGTGCCGGTAAAATGCTGGCGATTTATAAAACAGTTATGGAAAATAAAAAATTTAGCTCCTCTCAAAACTATTAGTTTCTAATATATAATTTCCAATAAGTTTCCGTAGGATACAATTTACAATTTTTAAAATTTGGTAATTGAAATTTTATCAGATCAATCAGGAATCAGGATAGTTGGAAATTTAAACTTCTTGTTTGAAAATGATTGTAAAAAAACCATTTTACCAAAAAAACACTCTCGCTGTTGCCAAGAATCTGCTTGGTTGTTTTTTGGTCCGCAAAATAGGTAAAAAGACAATTAGAGGAATGATCACGGAAACCGAAGCGTATGTCGGAGAAGACGATCTGGCCTGCCACGCTTCGCGCGGCAGAACCAAACGCACTGAAACAATGTATGGCGAAGCCGGACGCGCTTATATTTACATGATTTATGGAATATATCATTGCCTGAACGTCGTGACGGAAAAGAAAGGTTTTCCGGCCGCTGTTTTGATACGAAGCGTAAAAATATTTGAACGCCCGATGTCTGGCAGAAAAACATCAGATGCCATTGAATTAGACGGCCCCGGAAAATTATGCGGATTCATGAAAATAGATCGCGAATTGAATGGATTGAATATTTCTTTGGGCAAACGCCTTTGGATTGAAAAAGGAATCAAAACAAGCGCGAAAAACATCAGAAATTCCAAACGCATCGGCATTGACTATGCCCGCCATTGCCGCCATTATTTGTGGCGTTTTTATATTCAGTTTTGAATGTTTTCCTATCGTCCGTATTATTCTCCCTCCAAAATCTAATGCAACAAGGTTAGCGCGCGACGCTAAAAATGTTAGTTTGAGTTAAAACAAGATTTATCTTAAAACTAAAGAACAATAAAATTCAAAAATTCATGTTTTGCGGCGTTTGACGCGGCGCGGAAGATATTTCTTCCAAATTACAACAGTCAAAAACATACCGACGGAAACCGCTATTCCGGCCATAATAAAAGACCACACAAAACTTCCGGTAATATCGGTTATCCATGATCCAACCGACGGCGCCAGCGCTCCCACCCCGAAAGCCGTGAAAACTACTCCATAATTGAAACCGAAGTGTTTTACGCCAAAAAAAAGAGACGTAAGCGCCGGAAAAAGAGCCAATGTAACCGCGTAACCCCAGCCCAAAAAAGCGGCTGAAAGATACAAAGTAAACTGATCAACGGCAAAAAAACTGAAAGCAAGAAAAGTCGCCGCTTGCACAAAATAAGTTACGGACATCACCCGCAAAATTCCAAATTTGTCACCCAAAAATCCAGCCAGCGGCCTTCCCAGTCCGTTAAAAGCGGCAAAAAAAGAAACTGCCAAAGACGCTTGAAGAGGAGTCAATCCCACCGCCCTTTCTCCATAAGTCGGAATAAGACCCAGCGCAATAAGACCTCCCGCGCTTACCAGAGCAAAAGTAGCCCAGATAAACCAGAAAGGTTTTTCCCGCACCATTTTTTTCGGCGAAACCTCCTCCATAATCCTTAGATTTTCATTTTTATTTATGAGAGAAGCTGATTCGGGAGGGATCCATCCAGCCGGAGGATTTTTTGTCATTTTGGCGGCAATAAAACTAACGCTTGAAGTAAGACAAGCCAGAAACAAAAGCGTGCCCTCAATGCCGTATTGGGGAATAAGATACTTGGCCTTAAGCGGAGCGATTATCAGCGCCGCCAAACCAAAACCCATAACCGCCAAAGAAACCGCGAAGCCGGGTTTTTCCGGAAACCACTTGCGCGCCGGCGGAGCCACGCAGGCATATGTCAGTCCGCAGGCTATTCCACCCAAAATACCATACGTTCCCACCAACCACCAGGGACTGGAAAACATTCCCAGGAGCGATGCCAGCCCGTAAGACAGAAAAAAAAGCAGTGCTCCCGCGGCGGAAACTTTTTTGGGTCCTATCCGGTCCTGCAATTTTCCGGCCGGAGCCATAACCAACGCAAAAACCACCATAAAAACGGTGAAAGGAAGAGTAGCTTCCGCCTTGGTCCAGCCGAACCTGTCAGTCATAGGCACGATAAAAACTCCCCAGGCATAGGATGCCCCGCCCATCAGCGCCAACAAAAATCCGGCTAAAGGAATCCGCCACCGCGCGGAAATATTTTTTTTTGTTTTTACTCGAATGTGTTTCATTATTTTTTTGTTTCTGTTTTTTGTTTATTATTTTACCGCGCGGATTCCGGATTATCTCCGGATGTTCGTCCGCAAGAAATTCTTATTGGATAAATTATACCACAACATGACTGCCGGAAGCATAGCTTGTTTTCTATTTAAACGTTCTGAAAAAAAATTTCCCAAATAATAAAAAGGAGCGAGTGAGGAGAATTGAACTCCCGCCTTATCCTTGGGAAGGACGCGTTCTGCCACTAAACTACACTCGCGTTATTTATTCACAAAAATATAAACACGGGTCAATCCAACCGGCGAGCTCGGACTCAGAATTAACATAGCCGCGAAATTCTATTCCTTTTTTTCTGTAAATTCCCATATGCAAATGTTTTCTTTCTCCGCCAGTTTCATTTTTTGACGGATCGCCCAAAATCCCAATCACATCGCCTTTTTTTATTTTTTCGCCAATCCTAAATTTAAAACTTGCGGGACCCAAGTGCCCATACAAAACATTGGCATAATTGTTTTCAATCCGGCAATTTTGTATCAACACGCCGCCATAACCGGAAACAAATTGTCCAGCCAGCATATCCCCGTCACAAACCGCTCGCACAGGAACATCAATATTCTCTTCGCCTGAAAATATTTCAAAATCCGTTCCAGTATGATATCCATGGAACTTTTCCGGTTGGATCGGCGAATTTTGAGGCGTAACATAAATTCCGAAATGTTTCTTAATCGTTCTTTGGCCAACATTATCAAGCGGTATTTTCAAAACTTCTTGTTTTGGGGCGCTTTCCGCTTGAAACGAATCCAGCTCTTTTTTTTGATTATTATTGAAATTTGCGTTAAAACTATTTTCCGCAAGCATAACGCCAATTAAAAAGACCAAAGCAGCCACTGCTGTTATTGTTCCCCAAATTATTATTTTCTTTTTCATACTGATTCTTAATTAATCACGGACTGGTGCTAAAATTAAGGTCGAAAAAACTTAATCCTAACTTTTTAACACTAATCCATGTCAACTAAAAAACAAAGATCAAAATTAAGAAAAACTTATTACAACGTAAACAAATGAAAAATCGCGCTTTCAAAAATGCGATTTTCCAAAATGAGCTTTTTTTATGCGGAAGTTCGGACTTTTTTTGAAAAGAATCTTTGATTTTGCGCTCGGGCGGGCGAAAAGGAAAGGGGTTTGGAGAAAGGAATTTTTGCCTCGCCCTCGCTTTGGACGCCGACGGAATTTGTGCCAACAAAGTTGGCGCGCCGCTCAAATTCTTTTTATTTGCGCAATTATTTGATTGGCTAAATCTCTTTTATCAATCAAATAATTGTCCCATTTGTTTGATTCCTTTTTCTTTCGTCCGGCGACAAAACCAAACATTTTTCCGCCGTCCAGCTTGTTGGCGTGTTTTATCAAATCAGGAGCGGGAACAAACCACAAATAATCCCAAAGGGTTCCCTCTTCCGTGTCAAAAAAGCAGAAAACGACAGCCATTGAATAGTTATCGGCTATGCCGGACGCTTTTGTTGTTGCTGTAAAAATTTCATCGGGATTATCGCCAAAACGGCTTTTGATTTGAATATACATCGTTTTCAAACTGCCTTTTTCCTTCACAATCAAGTCAATTCCCTCATCATCGGAAATCGGTTTATAGCAGGATAAGGTAGTGTCGCCGTAAAGCGTGATAAGTTCGGCGATTCTCGCTTCGGCGATGTCGCCTTTTTGTTTTGTGGAAACATCGCTTGAAATTTTATAAATCTTTTCTGCTTTTTTGACCTCCTTAATTTCCGGAGCGACAAAATTTTCATTCAAGCCAAATGTTGAGGGGGCTGTTTTAAAAAAACGGGATTTTTCTTTTTTGGAGTTAATATCAACAACAAGTTGGGCGTTCATTGTCGCTTCCGGCGTTTTGCCGGCAGTTTTCAGCCAACCACGATCAAGGGCAATTTTCGTAATTTCCTTGCTGTGAAGCGGTTTGTCTGCTTCTTTCAAGATTTGATATGCGATGTCTTTAAATGAGTTCATATTTTATGCTTTTAGCATTTTGCCGATTTCTTTTTGGGTGTTTTCCAAAACACCGCTCGCTTTATTTTTGAGTTCGGCAATTTCGGCGCGGATTACCTCAACTTTTTTCGCGATTTCTTTTTGCTTTGCTAGTGGCGGAAGCGGGATTTTTATTTCTTCCAAAAAATTCACAGGCACTCTTTGCTGACCGGCGGAGCCAATAAAAAATCTTTCCGCGCTTTTTCTAAAAGTTTTCAATCGCAAAAGCGTCCAAAGATATTTTGTGTCAATCAAACTTTTGTTTGGCGTTAAAACATGAAATTCGGTTGAGCCAATACCTACGCCATTTGTTAAATTTTTTGCAATAGCGCATTTTCCGTTTTCCATACAAAGAGTAATTTTTGCAAAAATTATATCTCCTTCGGCAAATCGGGTAAAACCATTTTTTATCTCGTCCAATTTTTTGTTTTCTGGTGTTTTTCCTCGCTAAACATTCTTTTTGAGTTCATTGCGCTTGTCGATGGCTTTGTTTAAAAATAGTTCAATTTCATCGATATTCCTTACGACTGCTCGTGCGGTTTTTTCATTCCTAACCAATTTTAATAGAAGATATGATTTATTTTCATCAATCATCCGAAGCCAAACTTTTAAGAATGGATTTCTTTCCGATATTTCGCCCTCAATGTTTTTTGAAAAATTATCGACTAGTTTTTTGGCGTTATCAGCAACAATTTCTTCAATTTTCAGTTCAAGAGGATTATTTTTAGAGTAATCCCCATACTCATCCTTAAAAACAGTGTTCAGCTCTTGTTCGATAATCATCAGCCCAGTTGTCCATCCTTCTTCCTTAACTGGATAATTTGTGCCGTCCGCTGCGTCACTTGCCAAACTTACCAAATTGTTTTCAAGCTCCTTCCATGGATTAATTTCGTTGATACTCCTTCCTAAACCGCGTTGTTCCTGGAGATAGTTTTTAATTAAAGCTCTCACTGTATTTGAATACTTTTCTCTTATTTCATTTTTGTCCATATTATTTTTTATTAGTTAACTTAATCGTATTATTCCATGTATCTCGCCTTGGGCGTGTCATTTAATAATCGTCTGTGATGCTTTTCATCTTCCCATTTATTTTCGATTTGTTCATAAGTGCTACCAGACGGCGCCACTATTTTTTTAAAAGGCATCTTTATTTTCCCCTGTGGTGTTTCGAATATGGCTATATTACCATCACACCAGATTAACCTACCATTAACTTGTCCAAACTCTGTATTTAATCCATATGCGCCAATTTCAGGATATTCTCCAAATCTACGCCTTAATTCTTCTGGCGCATCGATTGAATATGGACGAACTTCTTTAAGATTAATTCCTAATTCCTTGACATCTTTCTCTGTTAGAATATCTGCATCCGGCGGAATATCAGGTTCTGGTTCCCTGCTATCAGTTTTCAATAGTTCTTTTATCTTATTTTTTACGCCTAGCTTATCATCTGGAAGTGAGTTTATATCTAGCGCTCGTTTTCTTATTTGATCAATTTTTCCAATAAGCTCATTAGCTAAAAATCCGTATTTTTCTCTTGTTATTTCATTGGGGCTTAATTTTCTTATTGTGCTATACATTTTAGCAAAGGAAACGGAGTTTGCTATATCTATGGAAATTCTCACCTCAACATATTTTTCAGATAATGCAACTATTTCATTCCACCTTTTATTTTCAACTTTTCCATGCAGAGAATTCATAACTGGTAAAGCTTCATTAAAGATATCTCCGATTTTTTTGTCATATTCTTCTTCTGATATTCTACATTCATTTCTAATGATATTTGCTATTCCTATTTGATTTTCGTGTTTTTTAACCATACTAAATAATCTCTTCTCATTTTCATTCATTGAATTGTATTCTTTTAATATATCACTCTGTATGTCTGTCTGAGATTCTTTTATTTCTGATTTACCATTAAAAACTTCTCTAATTTCTTTAATTTTTTTCAAATCTTCTTTTACTTTTTCTTCTGACTTTTTTCTTCTTTCCTCCTCTTCTTTCATTACTCTTTCGTGAATTTCTTTTTTCTTTTCATCACTTATTGAAATAGATCCCTCAATAACTGTGTTTTTTATTTCCTCAGATTTATTTTTTTCATTACTCGTAGAAGCCTCAGTTTCCTTAATTTCGCTCAGTACCTTTTTTTCTATTTCTTCAAAAAAACCATGGTCGTAAAATCCCGTGGCTTTGGTTAATCTACCAATAGCATCGCCCAGCGTCTTATTATCCTTAAAATTTGCTCTTTTATAAAATTCAGAGCCTAAATCATAAAGACTTTCTTCCGACAAAGGATCTCCGGAATTTTTCAATTCCTTAAAAATTTTAGCGTATTCATTCCGAGCGGTATCAGCTATGTTTTCAAGGTTGTTATCTTCTGCTTGTTGTTTTTCAACTTTTTCCATGGTTATTTCTTTTGAAGTCTTAAGAGGTTTAGATTTTGTATCCTTTGCGTTTAGTGCGCCTGATTTTTCAAAATTCATATTATTGTTTATTATTTTGATTAAATTTTTTCAAACAAAAACGGACACCCGACCTGCAAAAACTACAATTGGTATCCGTGAGGATTCCGTTTGAGTTTTGGTCGGAGTGCCCGATCCAGTTCTCAAACGAAGAAATGATAATGCTAAAAAAGCACTAGCACGATAAAACCTCACGATTAATAAATTACCCCGCAGCAGAGCTGCGAGGCATCTAACGCGCTAAATTAGCCCCTCGAACAGCGTAAGCTGGCTACGATAAATTTGATTATATTTTTTACCTTGTTCTTTGA
>JBBINP010000022.1:0-14063 GCA_037443825.1 Candidatus Moraniibacteriota bacterium | reverse complement strand
TACTTTCAATAATAAACCATTAGCCCCTGTAATTTCCGGAAAAACAACAGTGTCTATAAATGCTTCAGAACAATATACCGCTTCGTCAACAGATCCTGATGGCGATCAAATTCGGTATGGTTTTGATTGGGATATGAATAATTCAATTGACCAATGGGCGCCGTCTTCCGGTTATGTAAATTCTGGAACAAGTCAGTCGATAAACCGCAGTTGGAATTCAATTGGTTCAAAAAAATTTCAAGTTTTGGCCGAAGATGTAAAAAAAGCAGAATCTACTTGGAGCTCATATAATGTTACTGTTACTACTTGTCAACCAACTTATAGTTGTCAAAAAACGACGCCGACTTGTAGCGGAATTTGCGATAAATCAATTGCTGGCAATGCTTGGTGCGTTGATATGAAATGCAACACAGGAACTGATCCTTCCAAATGCTCTAATTGTGTGTCTGAAACAATTCAGTGTCCCCCATGTTCTACTTCCTGGAAAGAAGTTGCTCCATAATCTGATAAATAAACTTAAAGTCAACTAAAAAAACCAACCCTCATGCGACGGTTGGTTTTAGTTTTTTATTCACTGATTAGCACTCGGGCTTGACGAGTGCTAATCAGTGCTTTATAATGTGAAATATAACAATAAAGCCAGCGTGGCAAATGAACGAAAGGCAGAAAAACATATTGTCAGTCGTGGTTGAGGAATATACAAACACCGCCATTCCGGTGGGTTCGGCTGTTTTAGTTGAAAAATACGGTTTCAGGATCAGTCCGGCCACAATCCGCAATGATATGAATGTTCTGGAAAAAAAGGGTTATTTGCATCAGCCGCATATCAGCGCCGGCAGGATTCCCACCGACAACGGATACAAGTATTTCGTGGAAGAGATAATGGGAGATCACAAGTTGGCGCCGGAAGACCAAAAAAAACTCCAGAAAGAACTTTTGAAGCTCAAGGCCAAGCACAACCGCCTTTCGCGCACGATCGCCAAAATACTTTCTTCTTTCAGCGGCGCGTTGGCTTTCAGCGGTTTGGGAAAAGATTTGTCCGAGTTTGGAATTCGCGAACTTTTGGAACAGCCGGAATTCAAAAAAATGGATGAATTTTGCAAAGTAGCCGAAGCTCTTGACCGCATTGATGAAAATATTGACGCTGTTTTGAAAAAAGTGAAGGACGGAGAGACAAAGATATTTATCGGCAAAGAAAATCCGATCAAGGAAATTCCCAATTGCTCCATAATGGTTTCTCCGTATAAAACCAAAAAAGGCGAATGCGGAATGCTGGCGATTATCGGTCCCAAAAGAATGAAATACGCCAAAAACAAATCACTGATTGAATACATGAAGAAATTGCTGAGTTCCTCGGCAGTCGTATTGATAATTGTAATAGCGGCATAAAAAATGCGTGACGCATTTCCCCGAACGGAACAATGTTTTGCTTGGATAAAAATAATTTTGTAAACATTGAAAAAACCAAAATGTCCGAAGAAAAAAAGAATCAGTTATATCAAATTTCACTAAAAGTTGTTCTATATAAAGACGACAAAATACTTGTTCTAAGAGACGGAAAAACGCATTCTGAAGAACATAAGAAACCCGAGGGATGGAATTTGCCCGGCGGAAGGATTTTGAATGACGAAAAAATAGAAGAAGCTCTGGCGAGAGAAATCAAAGAAGAGTTTGGCGACATTAAGTATGAAATCAAAGGCATAATTGAATCAATAAAATTCACTAATTCCGATGGGTTGGGAGTGGTTTTGTATTACGCAGTGGAGTATATTGATGGAGACATTAAACTGATCCGCGAAAACAGGGAATTAAAATGGCTGTCGACAAGCGAAATATTGGAAGGAAAAGACATTGCCGAATGGATGAAAAAAGCAATCGTCGGTTTTATCAAAAAAAACGAGTTGGAAAACTCTCTTAACAATTGGAAGAGAACTCAAGCCGATTTTGAAAACTATAAAAAACGCCAGGCGGAAGCGCGAAATGATCTGATAAAATATTCCACCGAAAACATTATTTTACAAATCTTGCCTATTTTGGATAACTTTCACGCTTCTGTCGCCTATATTCCGGAAGATCAGAAAAACAATCCATGGGTAACTGGTATTATGCACATTAAAAAACAGATGGAAGATACGCTTAAAGACAATGGAGTGGATGAAATTGAAGCGATGATCGGGGATGAGTTTGATCCGCGCCTGCATGAAGCCGTAAGCGAAAATCAGGAATTGGTTGAAGGGGAGAAAAATAAAATAACGAAAATTATCCAAAATGGCTATAAGATCGGGGAAAGAGTCATCCGGCCGGCAAAAGTGGTTGTGGGATGAAAGTATTTTGACAAAAAAACTCCTTTAGAGAAAAATTCTCTAAAGGAGAGAGTTTATGAAAGTTTATGAATTCTCCGGATTGGGTCCACTTGATCCAAAGTGGTGGAGGTTAAATTCGCGAATAAACTTATTAACCTCGCGGGAGCAATCTGTAAAAACAAAATTTTCTATTTTTACTGTTTTTTTATATACCTCAAAAATATGGTCTTCAACTTCAATTGTGATTGCGGTTGCGGATTTTATTCTTGAAAATCCGGAGTTTCTGATGGATTTTGAAAGATTCTTGACGATTTTTAAAAGTTCTTCCTTTTTTGCGCCCCGTGAAATTTTTAACGAATGAAGGAATATTTCATCCCGAATGCCAATAGCATCTGATATTAATAAACTTATCATAAAGAACTGCCTCCTTGGAATTTAATATCTGGAAATGTAACACAAGGAAAGAAGAAAGTCAAATTAAAAAAATAATAAAATAATTTAATCAAAAGATAATTTTAACGCGCGCCGTTGATATTATCTTTAAAAAATATGCCAAAAATATTAGGTATTGATCTGGGAACAACCAATTCCGCCATGGCGGTTGTTTTGGGCGGAAAACCGGAGGTTGTTGAAAACAAAGAAGGCAACCGCACCACTCCGTCCATGGTGGCGATTTCCAAAGCCGGAGAACGGTTGGTCGGCTTGCTTGCCAAACGTCAGGCGGTAACCAATCCGGGAAACACTTTATTTTCCATCAAACGCCTTATTGGACGCCATTTTGACGCTACCGAGGTTCAACGCGATATTAAAACGATTCCATATAAAATTGTTCAATCCGGGAAAGGCGTTAAAGTGGAAATGGGAGGCAAGGATTACGCGCCGCAGGAAATTTCAGCGATGATTTTACAGAAATTAAAAAACGACGCGGAAGAAAAACTGGGAGAAAAAATTACTGATGCCGTGATTACGGTGCCGGCCTATTTTGACGATTCGCAAAGAAAAGCCACGAAAGAGGCCGGAGAAATCGCGGGATTTAATGTGCGCCGCATCATAAATGAACCGACGGCGGCGGCTTTGGCGTATGGTTTTGACAAGAAAAAAGAAGAGAAAATAGCGGTTTACGATCTGGGCGGCGGAACATTTGACATTTCAATTTTGGAAGTCAGTAATGATACCGTGGAGGTGAAGTCAACCAACGGGGACACGCATCTGGGCGGCGACGATTTTGATCAAAAAATCATCAGATGGATTATTGATGAGTTTAAAAAACAGGAAGGCATTGATCTGGGAAACGATTCCTTGGCTCTTCAAAGGATCAAGGAAGCCGCGGAAAAAGCGAAAATAGAACTTTCAACCGTTATGGAAACGGAAATAAACCAGCCGTTTATTACCAGTGACGCGTCCGGTCCGAAGCATTTGGTGATGAAAATGACGCGCGCCAAACTGGAAGAGTTGGTGGGGGATTTGATCAAAAAAACTCTGGAACCGGTCAAAAAAGCACTGGAAGACGCGAAGCTTTCCGCCAAAGACGTCAATGAAGTCGTAATGGTCGGGGGCATGACTCGCATGCCGATGGTGCTTAAAATAGTGGAAGAATTTTTCGGAAAAAAGCCGAATATTTCCGTCAATCCCGACGAGGTGGTGGCGGTTGGCGCGGCTATTCAGGGAGGTGTGTTGGAGGGTTCGGTGCGCGATGTTTTGCTTTTGGACGTAACGCCATTAACGCTCGGCATTGAAACGCTGGGAGGCGTCAGAACTTCGCTGATTGAACGCAATACGACTGTTCCAACGGCGAAATCTCAGGTTTTTTCCACCGCGGCCGACAACCAGCCGAGCGTGGAAATACACGTGCTTCAGGGCGAGCGTGAAATGGCGGCAGACAACAAAACACTCGGACGCTTTATTTTGGACGGAATACCGCCGTCTCCCAGAGGCGTTCCGCAAATAGAGGTGGCTTTTGACATTGACGCCAATGGAATACTTTCCGTGACAGCCAAAGACAAAGCCAGTGGAAAAACTCAATCCATTCGCATTGAAGCATCCACCGGACTTTCCAAAGATGAAATTGAAAAGATGAAAAAAGACGCGGAAATGCACTCCGAAGAAGATAAAAGGAAAAAAGAATTGATAGAAGCGAGAAATATGGCTGATGCTTTGGTTTATACTACCGAAAAAGCGTTGCGTGAAGCAGGAGACAAAATTACGGCCGATGAGAAAAAACCGATTGAAGACGCGATTGCGGAATTAAATAAAATCAAGAACGGGGATGATCTGGATGCTATCCGCAAAGCGACTGAAACATTGACGCAGGCGGCGCAAAAAATCGGAGAAAAACTTTATAAGGCGGCGCAACCCTCCCCGGATACTTCAAAAGAAGATGGCGGGAAAGACGGGAACATCAAAGACGCGGAAATGGAGAATGACAAAAAAGAATGATTTATTCTTCAAAAACCCCGAAAAACGGGGTTTTTGAATGCGCCGTTTGACTTTTTTTCAATTTTAATGTTTAATGCTTTTAAAATAAAAAAAGGAGGCGTTATCATGCGCGAAAAAAGCTCTTTGGCATTTTGGGTGTCGATTATAGCGGTATATGTTGTTTTTTGGCTATCCTATTCCTTTGGCACATATTATTTATATTCGCAAATGAAAGCAGAAAAAGAATCTTCTTCCAATCTTTCGGGCGGCGGAAATCCTCCCGAAAATATTCCAGGATACGAAATGAATGTCGTTTATTCCAAAAAGGAAGCAGTCGCGATCATGCTTGGAGATCTGGAAAACGTAAAACTTGCTTTTGGTAAAAAAAGCGAGTTTGGAAAAGAGGCCGAAAAAATAATCGCGGAAGCAAAGGAATTTTTAAAAAATTCAAATGACGATTATAATAATGAACGCTTCCAAAAATTATTGGGTCGCTACAATAATCTAATGGAAAAATGCAATGAGGAAATTAGATTAAAAAAGCCAGAAGTAAAAATATAACAGAAAAGCGGGGAATGAAAAACAGTTTCCCGCTTTTATTTTTGCGCGCGAAACGGCAAAGACTGAATTTTAAATTAGCACTCGGGCATAATGATTGCTAATTTTAAAAAAGAATTGTATAATTCAATGGCAATTATCGCGACTCTCATAAAATCATAACGAGATAAAAAAATGGCAAAAGATTACTATGATATTTTAGGCGTTTCCCGCAGTGCGTCGGACGACGAAATAAAAAAGGCCTACCGGAAATTGGCGCACAAGTATCATCCGGACAAAACCGGCGGGGATGAGAAAAAATTCAAGGAAATTAACGAGGCCTATCAGGTTTTGTCGGACAAAGCCAAGCGCCAGCAATACGACCAGTTCGGGAAAACTTTTGAACAAGGCGGATCCGGCGGATGGGATTTTTCCGGTTTTGACTTTAAGGACGGCTTTAATTTCGGCGGATTTTCTTCCCGGGGCAAATCGGACTCGGGCTGGGAAGATATTTTTTCCGATATTTTCAGCGGTTTTGGCGGACAACCGGGACGCGCGAATACGGGACGGGATATTCAGGTGGATGTGGAAATAAGTTTTGAAGAAATGGCAAAAGGAACCAGGCGCGATTTAAAATTGTACAAACTTTCAAAATGCGGCAAGTGCGGCGGTTCCGGCGGGGAACCGGAATCAAAAAAGGAAACATGCCGCGAATGCAAGGGCAGCGGGCAGGTGCGCAAAACAACCAGAAGTTTTTTCGGAAGCTTCACTCAGGTCTTCGCTTGTTCAAAATGCCGCGGAAAAGGCGTTGTCTATTCCCATGAATGCCGCGATTGCGAAGGCAGCGGACGGATAAAAAAAGAAGAAATCGTAAGCGTGGAAATTCCGGCCGGAATTTATGACGGACAAACGATTTCTTTGTCCGGACAGGGTGAAGCCGGTGAATTTGGTTCCGAAGGCGGAGATTTGTACGTTAATATTCATGTCGCGCCCCATCATTTTTTCAGCCGCGAAAAAAGCAATATCATTTCCCGCGAAGAAATTTCTTTTTCCCAGGCGGCTTTGGGCGGCAAAATTGAAATAAGCGCCATTGACGGACCGGTAACAATAAAAATTCCGCCCGGAACTCAATCGGAAGAAATATTCCGGCTTAAAGAAAAAGGCATCCCGTTTTTGGACAAAAGGGGTCGAGGCGATCATTTGGTGAAAATTATCGTAAAAATTCCCAAGAAGCTGTCGCGCGAACAGGAAGACATAATCAAAAAATTAAAAGAAAAAGGCATTTGAATTTTTTGAAAATCGTGGTATGATAACATTAAGGAGAAGCGGATATTTTTTAAAAATAACATAAAAATAAAAATGCGGGAAATATTTTTGGAAATTTACGCCGGCAACGCGGAAATAATCGCGGCGCTTTTTTTAATATCGGTATTGGCGGCCATCTTTTTTTTCAATGGAAAAAGAAAAGCTCTTTTGGAATTTCTTTCACTCCCAATCTGGATTATTTTTGCAAGGATCTTACGAAAATAGCCGGAGAAGGAAAGCTGGATCCGGTTATCGGCAGGGAAGATGAAATTGACCAGTTAATCAGGATACTCAGTCGCAGAACAAAAAATAACGCGGTTCTGATTGGCAGCGCCGGCATAGGAAAAACCGCTATTGTTGAAGGTTTGGCAAACCGCATTGCTGAAAAAAAGGCGGTGCGCGATCTTCAAAAAAAGAGGGTTTTGGCGCTGGATCTCAACTCGCTTATCGCGGGCACGAAATATCGGGGGGAATTTGAATTACGCGTCAAAAAGATCGCCGAAGAAATAGCCAATTCCAACAGAATGATTATTCTTTTTATTGATGAAATTCATGATTTGGTGGAAGCGGAAAGCTCCGGAGAATCTGTTTCGGTGGGAGATGTTTTAAAACCGGCGATGTCGCGCGGAGATTTGCAAATCGTCGGCGCGACCACTCTTCAGGAATATAATGAATATTTCAGGCGCGATATCGCTCTGGAACGCCGCCTTCAGCCGATTTATATCCATGAGCCGAACGATCAGGAAACCCCTGAATATTTTGCGCGGCATCAAAAGCAGGTATGAGGAATATCACCGCGTCAAAATTACGGATGAAGCGTTGATCGCCTGCGTGGAACAGGGCAAAAAAATTCTTCAGGACCGTTCGTTTCCCGACAAAGCTATTGATTTGATGGACGAATCCGCCAGTGAAGTAAAAATTGAATCCGCGCGAAAAAACAAAAATAATTCTTCCGGTTGGCCGTTGGTTGATCCCAAAGCGATTTTGCGGGTAGTGGAAACATATTGCAGGCGGTAAAATCATCCCTGTGGATAACTGCTTGTCCGCCCCGTTCGTTTGTTGTATAATAAAAGCGCGAAAAACAAACCTAAATAAACATTGATAAACATTAAAAACGAAAACTTATGCTAAGAAAAATCAAAAACAAATTGAAATCCGGTTCCGTTTTGGTTTACACGCTAATTATTCTTTTCGTTCTGCTTTCTATGGCGCTTTCCATCGCCTCCGTTACCGTCATTGAAAAGAAATCGGCTTTGACCACCGGCAAATCCAACCAGGCCTTCCAGGTGGCCGATTCTGGAGCGGAAATCATTATGCAGGCGGTAAGAAAAGGAAGTTATGACACAATTAGTGAAATGGCTGATGCGTATGATGGCGCCGATTGCTATAGAGGCGTGATGACAGCCGACATTTCCGGCGGAAAAATCCGCGTCACTTTTTTTGATAAGGAAGATGGAGGCGATCCAATTGATAATTGCGAAAATTCTTTTTCCTCAGTCCGCCGCATCAAATCCGTCGGCTCCTATGAGGGCAGCGTCCGCGCGGTGGAAGTGGCGGTGGCGGCGCAGGGCGATTCCGGAATTTGAACATGCTTTAATCCAAACGATATGCTGTATATTCAATTTTCAAAAAATGATAGCAGTAAACCGGGTGATTTTTCATGGTGTACTTCTTCAGACATTGAAAAAGCCGGAAAAAAAGGATGTCTGCCCATAGCAAGTCAATATACTAAAGGATCCTCTAGTTTTATGGGTTGTGTAAATAATAATGGAAACAAAGGAGAATTGGTGATTGATGATGTGGGAATATGGCGTGTTTCAGGTTCTACTGCTTCTTGTCCAACTCCATCTAGTTCAGGATTCAATCCTCCTCCTCCAGCAGATAACAACATTTATGCTTGGTGCAAAAAATAACGTTTTGAACATCAATTTGACTTCTTTTTGCGTCGTTTGATGAAAACAAAAAATCGGAAATGGTTTCCGGTTTTTTGTTTTCCAGTGCGGTTTTTGGTGGTATAATGAAAATATGGAAAAAAAAGAAGCGAAAAATAGAACAGACAAACTGCGAAAAGAAATTGACCGCCATCGTTACCTTTATCATGTTTTGGACAAGCCCGACATTTCGGACGAAGTTTATGATTCCCTGATGCGCGAATTGCGGGAGCTGGAAGAAAAATATCCCGAATTTAAAACCCCTGATTCTCCCAGCCAGCGGATCGGCGGGGAGCCGCTGGAAAAATTCAGGAAAACGCGCCACAGAGCGCGCCAGTGGTCGCTGGATGACGCGTTCGGCGAGGAAGAGGTGAGAGATTGGGAGGAGCGCAACATCAAAATACTGAATAAAATTTCAATGTCCGGAGGCGGCAAAGTTTCCAATGAAATTCCGGGCTCTGTTTTGAATTATTGCTGTGAAATCAAAATTGACGGGCTGAAAATCATTTTGACTTACGAAAAAGGGTTGCTGGTTCAGGCGGCAACGAGAGGAGACGGAGTAATGGGAGAAAACGTGACCGAACAAATCAAAACCATCCAAAGCATTCCGCTCCGGCTCAATTATCCCGTTGATATCGTCGCCGTGGGCGAGGCCTGGATGCGCAAGAAAGAGCTGGAACGGATTAACGAAGAAAAAGGAAAAAAGAAAGAACCGCTTTTCGCCAATTCGCGCAACGCGGCGGCCGGATCCATCCGGCAGCTGGATCCGAAAGTGACCGCCAGCCGGAAATTGGACAGTTATGTTTATGACATTGACTATATTAAAATTTCCGATGCCGAATCCCGGATTATAAAAATTCCGGAAACGCAAATTGAAGAGCTGAAGCTTTTGAACGACTTGGGATTCAAGGTCAATCCCGATTATAAGTTGTGCGGGAATCTGGACGAAGCGCGAAAATTTTATGAAGAATGGGAGCGCAAAAGAAACGTTCAGGCGTATGGAATTGACGGAGTGGTGATCAAAATAAACAGCAATAAAATTCAGGACGCGCTTGGTTACACCGGCAAGTCCCCCCGCTGGGCGCTGGCCTATAAATTCATTCCGGAAAAGGTTGCCACGGTGGTGGAGGACATAAAAGTCCAGGTGGGGCGTACCGGAGCGCTCACTCCGGTAGCCCATCTTCGTCCGGTGAAAGTCGCTGGTTCAACCGTCAGCCGGGCGACGCTTCATAATGAGGATGAAATTCGCCGGATGGATGTGCGGATCGGCGACACGGTGGTGATCCAAAGGGCCGGCGATGTGATTCCGGAAGTGGTGGAAACAATCAAAAACATGAGAACCGGAAAAGAAAAAATTTTTCACATGCCGAAAAAGTGTCCCATTTGCGGGGGCTCGGTTGGAAAAATTCCAATTTCCAATTTCCAATTGCCGGCGGGATCCCAATCGCTAAAATCCAAAATTTCAAAACAGGAAAAGATGAAAATGGGAGTGGCCGCCTACTGTTTGAACAGGAATTGTTTCGCCATAGAGAAGGAAAAGATTATTCATTTCGTTTCCAAAAAAGGATTTAATATTGAAGGACTGGGGGAAAAGATCGTGGAGCAATTAATTAACAAGGGATTGATAACCAACGCGGCGGACATTTTTGAACTTACCGAGGGAGATCTCCGGCCGATGGAAAGGTTTGCCGAAAAATCGGCGGAAAATCTGGTCAAGGCAATAAGAGAAAGCAAAAAAATAGAATTTTCAAAGTTTATTTACGCTTTGGGAATTCGGCATATCGGAGAAGAAACAGCCGTTTTGATAGCCCGGGCGATCAAAACGGAATTTCCAATTTCCAATTTCCAATTTCCGGACAAATCCCGAAAAATTAAAATCCAAAATTTAGGCGATATTATCGTTTTTTTCTCCGGAACTAAAACCGATGATTGGCTGAAAATCAAAGGCATTGGAGAGAAATCGGCGGAAAGTCTGGTTTTTTGGTTTAAGGATAAAAATAATCTGGAAATGCTGAAAAAGATGCGAGAGTCGGGAGTGGAAGTGGCGTCGCCCGACAACTCAAAGGCGGCGGCCGAAGAAAAATTGCGCGGATTGACTTTTGTTTTAACCGGGGAGCTGGAAAATTTTACAAGAGACGAAGTTAAGGATATAATTAGAAAAAATGGCGGCAGCGTGTCTTCTTCGGCCGGATTGAAAACCAATTATGTTTTGGCGGGGAAAAATCCGGGTTCAAAATATGAAAAAGCTTTGAAATCGGGAATAAGGATAATAAACGAAGAAGAGTTTGAAAAAATGCTGAAATAATTTTTTTCAGGCGCGGATTGATCGCGGACGCGCCAACCGGATCTGCGCGTTGTCATGGCGCGGATAATAATTTGCGAAAATTATGTTAACCAAAGAAGAAGTAAAAAATATCGCCGTTTTGGCGCGGATCGGACTTGGTGAAAATGAAATTGAAGAATATCAAAAAAGACTTTCCGCCATTCTGGATTATTTTCAGAAACTGAAAAAACTGGACACCGGCGGAGTTGAACCCATCGGGCACATTACCGGACGGAAAAATTTCTTGCGCGCGGACAAGGTTTGCGAATCGGGAGATCTTGAACGCGCTGATATTCTCAAAAACGCGCCTGAAATCAGTGACGGGTTTGTCAAGGTTAAATCGGTGTTGTAAATATTAAACGCGGTTTTTTGCGAAAATTTCAAAAACCGGAAATTTAAACGATGATCAGGGATTTGCACCAAAAATTAATCTCGGGTGAAATCACTTCGGTTCAGCTGGCTGAAAAATATTTTGGCGAAATTGACAAAAAAAATCCGGAAATCGGAGCTTTTTTGGCGCTTACCAAAAAAGAAGCGCTGGAACAGGCGGAATTCGTGGATCAAAAAATAAAAAAAAACGGAAAAATAGATTTGTTGGCCGGCATTCCGGGAGCGATCAAGGACAATATTTGCCTGAACGGCGCGCGGACAACGGCCGGTTCCAAAATTCTAGACAATTATATCGCGCCTTATGACGCGACAGTTTCCAAAAAACTGAAAGAAATCGGCGCGGTGATTTTGGGAAAAACAAATATGGATGAATTCGCGATGGGATCTTCCACGGAGAACAGCGCTTACCAAAAAACCAAAAATCCGCGCGATCCGGAAAGAGTGCCCGGCGGATCTTCGGGAGGTTCGGCGGCGGCCGTGGCCGGTGAAATGGCTGTTTGGGCGCTCGGATCGGATACTGGCGGATCAATTCGCCAGCCGGCTTCATTTTGCGGAGTAATTGGACTTAAACCGACCTATGGACGCGTGTCGCGCTACGGACTTGTCGCGATGGCGTCAAGTCTGGACCAAATAGGACCGTTCGCGCGAACGGTGGAAGACGCGGCGATTGTTTTTTCGCGCATTGCCGGCGAAGACGCGTTTGACGCGACATCCGCGGAAAATTACGGAAAAAAATTTGAAGATTATTTGAACGGAAACATAGATGGGGCGAAAATCGGAATTCCGCGCGAATATCTGGAAAATCTGGAAGAAGAAATAGCGCGAAAAATAAGCCAGGCGGTTGAAAAATTCAAAAAACTCGGCGCCCAGATCAGAGAAATCAGTCTGCCTTTAAGCGAATACGCCTTGCCGGTTTATTACATAATAATGACTTCGGAAGTCAGTTCTAATATGGCGCGTTTTGACGGTGTTAAATACGGAATGCGCATTTCGGACGAATCGGATTCGGATAGTGACGCCAACGGTCTGCCTCGCGGATTGTTTGAAACATATCTGGACACCAGAAAATACGGACTAGGCGAAGAAGTGAAAAGAAGGATAATGCTCGGAACGTACGCGCTTTCGGCCGGATACTACGACGCTTATTACAAAAAAGCGCAAAAAGCTCGCTCTTTGATTAAAAAAGATTTTGAAAAAGCGTTCAGGGAGGTGGATTTTATTTTTTCACCCACATCTCCGGAAGCCGCTTTTAGATTTGGAGAAAAAACTTCCGATCCGCTGAAAATGTATCTCTCCGATATTTATACCGTTACCGCCAACCTGATCGGGGCGCCGGCCATTTCTTTTCCTGTCGGAACAATTGAAAAAGAAGGAAAATCATTGCCGATTGGAGGGCAATTGACGGGAAAATGGTTTGACGAGGAAAATTTGCTCAATGCCGCGCACGCTTACGAAAATAATTAATCGGCATTTTGCCAATCTTCCGGCTAACCGTTTGGCGGACGGAATCAGCGCTATTTTATCAAACCTTATATTATGGACATAAATTACATATTGGAAGCGGTTTATCAAATTTCGGCGGAATTCCTTAATTCTTTCGCTTTCGGCGCGATAAAGTTAGTTTTGCTTGTTTACGTCACTGTTTTGTTCGCTGATATCGCGATGCTTTTGGTTTTGCGCGGATTAGGATCGGATTTTCGCCAAACTTTGCGCGGAATGGATATTCCCATTACTTCTCAGGATAAAATGATGAAACGATGGGACAAAATAACAAAGCGTCTGGAAAGCGATAACTTATCTCAATATAAAGCGGCCATTTTGGAAGCGGACGCGATAGCCAGTGAAATTCTTCTCGGAATCGGTTTTAAGGGTGAAAATATGACTGAACGGATTCAGCAGACGCATCCGGGACAGCTAGAAAACTCGGAGGATCTTTTGCGGGCGCATGAAACACGCAACCGCATTGTCCAGGAAAAAGAATTTGTCATAAACAAAGACGAAGCGCGAGAAATAATCAAAATTTATGAAAACTTTCTGAAAAAACTGGAATTTCTCTGACCATTGACATAATTGCCGCGTTTGTGTATAATCAATAATATTTATAAAAAATTGGGTATAGCGGGGTGGAGCAGTCTGGCAGCTCGCGTGGCTCATAACCACGAGGTCACAGGTTCAAATCCTGTCCCCGCAACAAAAAAATACGGGTGCCCATAAAAATGCGCAAAATCCCGCTCGGCGGGATTTTGTGTTGATAAAAAAAAATTTTTATTATATACTCTTTAACAATGCATTGGGTCCGCGTTTTTTGTTTGTTGGCGCGGATTGTTCGGTTTAACAAATTAAGTCCGCCGCGCGCCAATTTGCGGCAGGGTAGCTCAGTTGGTTAGAGCGAGAGACTCATAAGCTCTAGGTCGTGAGTTCGATTCTCACCCCTGCTACGCGTTGGCGCGGAGCGGATAAAATACAAAATCGCAGGTTTTGTTTTCGCGTTAATTTTGCGTTGGATCGGTAGCTCAGTTGGTTAGAGCACCGCCCTGTCACGGCGGGGGTCGCGGGTTCGAGTCCCGTCCGGTCCGCATCGACAATTTTTTATCGGATAGACCCATTTTATCAAAGTGAAAGGGCGACCCGAGAGCCTAAAAAATTGCACAAAAAAACAGCGAATTTTTCACCGCTGTTTTTTTGTTTGCGCTACTCTTTCACTAGTTCAAGTTTCTTGTCTTTATAAATTATTCTTGATCTTAAATTTCCCAGCAGCTCTATACTGGACTGGCAAATCTTGACAACCATATTAGATGGGTATGATACAATCAAGGTATGAAAAAATCATACACTCCGAAGCAGAAAGCTTCAATTGCA
>JBBINP010000021.1:0-14798 GCA_037443825.1 Candidatus Moraniibacteriota bacterium | reverse complement strand
GACAACATATGGCCTTGGGAGGGAAAACTCCCAGCGAGTATCTGGATGAAAAATTAAAAAATCACATATCCATGCAATCCTTAACAGTACCCATTAAAACTGTGCATGAGGTGCGTTAGAGGATACACACACACCAGTGGGTCAAAGCCCAGGGCAAGCATGATCGTCTCCGTTTCCATTATCTCTTATTTCTCTTTAAGGATACAGGCAAACACGCTTAACTTTAAAAAACAGTTCAGCGTAGCTCCGCTTCCGCCTTTTGCTTCGCAAAATCCAAAACCGAAAAATTTTCTTTTCCTTTTTGAAAAAAATTTAGGCGCGCGACATCAAAAAAATGCAGAGAAAATTTTTCTGTTTTGGGACGCAAACTTCTTCAAAGTTTGCGAGCGGAAGCGGGGCGGAGCCTAAACCGAATTTTGGAAAAAAGTTCGAGCTTCGCCGTAAAAGGCTACTCTGAAATTTAAGGATTATTTTAGTCTTGTTTTTGTTTGGGGGAAAAAGAAGATTAAAACTGGAAGAATTTCTATTCATCTGTGTCTATCCTCAACTAAAGAAGGAGACATCAATCCCTGGATAATTTAACTCCTCAGTAAATACATTTTCAAGAAGTTAATAATTTTCAAAATTTTCCCTCTCATTTTTCCAATTTATGTGTCTTGACAAAGCAGACCGCTGAATTTTCTCCGCTGAAGGAAAAATCAATCCGGAATGCAACATAAGCGCCGTTTGTTGCGCGCGCATCATTATTCAGAAAATATCTTTGATTTTACCCAGCAAATCAAAGCGGGCAAAATCGTGAAAAGTCACAACGATCATCAAAAAAATCAAAAGGAAAAATCCAATCGTGTTGGCGATATTTTCCATCCGCCGGTTAAGCGGACCGCGTTTTATTTTTTCAATCAGAATAAAAAACACTCTTCCGCCATCCAGCGCCGGAAACGGCAACGCGTTAATAATGCCCAAATTAATGCTTAACACGGCTATGAACTGCAAAACATAAACAAAACCGAGATCCGTCACGTGTTTAGCCATAAAAGCGATGCCGACAGGCCCGGAAATATCAACTTGGGTTTTCTCTCCCTGCAAACCGCTGGAAATAAGACCGCCTATCGTCCTAAAAATCTCTCCGATTATTTTTACTGTCACAACGGCGCTTTTTGCCAGCGCTTCAGGCGCGGAATACTTCTTTATCGTCGTCTGGACAAGCATAATGCCCAGCGCCCCCTGATCTTTGGGAAAATCAACGCGCGGCACGCCCTCCATTCTTAAAACCTCTTTGCCGCGTCTCACTTCAAAGGAAATTTCCTTTCCTTTGTTTTTGCTGATAAATTCCTGAAGCGAAGCGACATCTTTAAATTTTCCGGAACAAACCGGATCCGCGCCGAAGCAACGAAAAATTTCATCGCCTATTTTCAAGCCCATGTATTCAGCCGGACTCCGCGGCATCACCTGAGAAATATTGATTTTCGCGTTAACCGAGTTCTTCACTCCGTTTTCAACCGGCTCCGGCGCTCCAACCACAAAAGCCAGCGCGATAACCAGCCAAGCCAAAACAAAATTCATCGCCACTCCGGCTAACAACACTTTTGTCCGCACCCAGGCCGGTTTTCCCGCGAAACTGTCTTTTTCTTCTTTTGAATTTCCATCTTCGCCTTTAATGCGCACAAAACCTCCCAATGGAATCAAATTAACTGAATAAATTGTATTTTTTGAATCAATTTGCCTGTTGCCCAGCACCAGTTTTAGTTTTTTCTTTTCTTCATCTTTGACAAAACCGGCGATTCTAGGAGGAAAACCGAAACCAAATTCCTCCACTTTGATGCCGTTTCGCCGCGCCACTAAAAAATGCCCCAACTCATGGACAAAAATAAGAATACCCAAAGTCAAGAGAAAAATTATTAGAGTTGACATCAGAAATTAGTTTTAAAATTTTTTAAATTTTGTGATTTTTTAGCCGCCAGCCGTTTTTTTTGGCGAAAAGATATTTTTGAAGTTATTGATTTTGAAACAAACCAAAAGCAACAGACGCTTTTCAATTAATCGCCGGAAATCGAATATCCCGCTTCCGCAAAAACTAGACGGTCATTATTTCTTTTTCTTTTTTTTCTTTAATTTCTTCAATTTTTTTGTTATATTCGTCCACTACTTTTTGCAAAGCGTCTTTGGCGGCAAATTTTTCATCTTCGGATATTGTTCCTTCCTCGGCAAGATCCTGTATTTTTTTCCAAGCATCTTCGCGGACTCCGCGGATAGCGATTCTCCCCTCTTCGGCCTTTTGGTTCAATACTTTTGCCATTTCTTTGCGCCTTTCTTCGGTAAGCGGAGGAATGTTGACACGAACAACTTGTCCATCGTTCACCGGATTAAAACCCAAACCTGATTCCCTGACAGCCGCTTCAATGTTGACCAGACTCCCTTTATCCCATGGCTGAATTATCAAGGTTCTCGGTTCAGGCGCGTTGATGCTGGCCATCTGTTTCAGCAGAGTTTTTGTTCCGTAATAATCAACCGTGATATTTTCCAAAAGAGACGGATTGGCGCGTCCGGTTCTTATTTTTCCCGCCTCAAGATGAAAATACTCCACGGCTTCAGAAAAATTTTTACGTTGATTTTCAATTACTGATTTATACATGTGCGTTATTTTTTTAAATTATTTTATTTCGCGCAAACCCATATAAACCATTCTGGAGTCAATCGGACTGTATTTTATCGTTCCAGCCACGCGATCTCCTTGCAATTGAAAAGTAGACCAGCTGTTACCGCCGTCGGTTGATTTATACAGCGCCTGGGCGCTATTATAAATTATTTCATTGGAATCAAAAGGATTGATAGCTATTCCGCGAATGGGAAATTTTTTTGAAACTTCCAGAATTTTCAATTCTTCGGCTTTTTCTCCATATTCAACAACTTTCACGATGCCTTTCCCCGATCCGACATAAAAAATTCCGCTGTATTTGGGATCAACAATCAAAGAATACGCCTTTAAATTCAATCCGTTTTTTTCCAATTTTTCAGTAACATCCTCAAATTTGTCTCCATTATTTTTTGTCACCAAAACGCCCCTGTTAAAAACTCCGAAATAAGCGACTGATGCGTTCTTGGAATCAAAAGCGACGCTTATGACGGCTCCGGACGCTTTATAGGGACTTTTCCAGCTATTTCCTCCATCAATGGTCAGCAAAACCATTCCCTCGCTGGTTCCGGCGTAAATTACACTGGGATTTTCTTTATTAACCGCCAGAGACAAAATCAAAGTTCCATTGGCCGGTTCGGAATAAATTTCTTTCCAATTTTCTCCCTTGTCGTCGCTTTTATAAATTTTGCCCCTGTTTTGCCAAACGCCGCTGGCGTAAACCGTTTCCGGTCTGACGGAATCAACCGCTAAGCCGTAAATTTTACCGACGGGAAAATTCATTTTTTTCCATGTCTCCGCCCCGTTTTCGCTTATGAATAATCCGTCTTTCTCCGTGCCGACATAAATGATATCGCCCCGCAGAGAATCAATCGCCATGGAAAGAATGTTGCTTCTTCCGATATTTTTCTTTTCGTCAATTTTAACTTTGCTTTCCCACTCGCTCCCGCCATTAGTTGATTTCATAATACTGCCGAATGAAACATTGGAACTTTCATTCAACGCGCACCCGCCAGCCAAAACCATAGCCGCCGGCAAAAATAATATTGGGATAATTTTCTTCATATGATGATTATACCACTCTGAAATAGAAAAGTCCAGCCAAGAAAAAGACTTTGACATTTTTTACTTGGTATGATAAAAATAATTCCGGTTAATTGACTCGGAAGACTGTTTGTGGTTAAATGGATATTAAGCTTGATATAAAGCAATTTATGCAAAATATTGAAGAAATCAATGCGTCAATTTACGATGTGATTGAACGCGAAAATAACAATCCCGCCCAAAAACCGGAAGCGAAATCAGACCGTCCGACGGTTAATGTCGTGGGTATGGGTTATGTTGGATTTCCTCTGGCGGCTATCACGGCCAAAAAAGGTTACGAGGTTTTTGGCTTTGACACCGATGTTGAAAAATTAAAGCGCGTTGAAAAAGGCGAAAACATATTTAAAGAGGATTTTTTGGACGGCATTTTGCCAAAAATAAAAATCAGCACATTTCATGATCCGCGCCTTATGCGCATCATGGATATTCATATCATCTGCGTGCCTACGCCGGTAGACAAAAAATATTATCCCGATCTGGGTCCGGTGATTTCCGCCTCCGAAACAGTTGCCAAAAACATGAAAAAAGGATCTTTGATTATTCTTGAATCAACGGTTAACCCGGGAGTCAGCGAAGAAGTGGTGAAACCGATTTTTGAACGCCACGGTCATATTCTTGGCAAAGATGTTTTTATCGCCCATTGTCCGGAAAGAATCAGTCCCGGAGATCCCAAATGGAACGTTTCCAATATTCCCCGTGTGGTCGGATCATTTGACGAAATCGGACTCAAACGCGCCAAAGAGTTTTACGAAAACATAATTGACGCTCCGATTATGGCCATGAAGTCCATCCGCGAAGCCGAGGCCGTGAAGATTATGGAAAATTCCTTCCGCGATATCAATATAGCTTTCGTCAATGAATTGGCCAAATCATTTGACCGGATGGGAATTGACATTACGAACGTTATTAAAGGCGCCTCCACTAAACCATACGCTTTCATGGCTCACTGGCCCGGTTGCGGAGTCGGCGGGCACTGCATTCCGGTGGATCCGTATTACCTTATTGAAAAAGCCAAAGAAAATGAATTTGATCATAAGTTTTTGCGGGCCGCGAGAAACATCAATAACAGCATGCCGCTCTACGCCGTGGATTTGCTTCAAAAAACACTTAATTCCATTGAAAAACCGATAAAAGGAACGGAAATTGGTATTATGGGAATTTCCTATAAAGCCGGTGTCGGAGACCTTCGGGAAAGTCCGGCGCTCAAAATAATTGATATTTTAAAAAGCTATAGCGCCAATCTTCATCTTTACGATCCCCATGTTCCGGAAAAATCAACTGTTAAAAACATTGACGAACTTCTTCAAAAGTCCGAAGTGCTGGTTTTGGCCTCCAATCACAGCCAGTTTGTCCAGATTCCGGCCGAAAAATTCAAAGAATACGGAATTAAATGCATTATTGACGGAAAAAACTGTCTGGATAAAGACAAAATTCAAAAACTTGATATAATATACAAAGGAATAGGCCGTTAACGCAAAACTTTAAATCAAAATTTAAAATAAAATTATGTTCAAATTGTTAAAGCTTATTATCTGGCTGGTTGGTTTGATAATTGTTTCGGTTTTTATTCTGAATTATTTCGGCTACGAAATCAACAAGGATTATTTTAAAGAAAGCAAGCTGGAATGCCAAAAACGTCTGGATAACTGCGCCAAGGAATTGGTTGAGCAAGGCACCAAAAACGCCCGATGCAATTTTATCTGCGCGGATCCAAAGTTGATTATCAGAAAAAAACAATGATTTTTACATTGTGGGATCGCAAATTTTTTGTATGAATACCCGAATAAATTTTGTGAAAGTATGTGTTGGCGATTTATTATTAATCAACAAAAATCCATGAGATTAGTAGTTAATATTCCCGCCTTCAATGAAGAAAAAAAACTGGGTGAAACAATAAAAAAAATACCCCGCCAAATTCCCGGCGTGAACGAAATTTTTGTGCAAGTTATTGACGACGGTTCAAAGGACGGAACAGTCCGAGTGGCCCGCGATTCCGGAGCTGATTTTGTCCATTCCCACAAAGTAAACCGCGGAATCGGAATAACTTTCCGCACCGCCGCGGAAAAAGCGCTGGAAAACGGAGCCGACATCATGGTCAACATGGACGCCGATGGACAGTTTAACCCCGCCGACATTGAAAAGCTTATTAGTCCGATATTTTCCGGCGAAGCCGATTTGGTAAGCGCCAGCCGTTTTGGCGACAAAAAAGCCAAAGATATGCCGAAAATAAAATACTACCTGAATTTAATCGCAGCTTGGATTATCGGAAATTTCCTGAACTACAAAATTGACGATCTTACTTGCGGATTTCGGGCTTACAGCCGAGAAACACTTTTACGCCTTAACCTGCCCGGAGCCTTTACTTATACCCAGGAGGTTATCATTGACGCTCTGGGAAAAAATCTGAAGATAAAGTGGGTGCCAGTCACAGTCATCTATTTTCCCGACAGAAAATCCCGAGTGGTGAAAAGCGTTTTTAAATACGTTAACAACAGCTCCCGGATAATCCTCAAAGCGGTGCGGGACGTCCGACCGATGAAATTCTTTGGCATTCCGGCGCTTGTTCTTATTTTTGTTGCTCTCTTTTTTTTCATTTACTTTCTGGCGATGTATTTTCAGAATTTCAAGATAACGCCGTTTAGAAATTATCTTTTGACAGGAATCACCCTGCTCCTGGTCGGAATCCAATTTCTAGTTTTCGCTCTTATTGCCGATATGGTAAAATCCAATCGCAAATTAACCGAGGACCAAATGTATTTGTTTAAAAAAGAAAAATATAAAAAGTAACCAGAGCTTGCAATTGGTAAATATTTTTACAAAACATTCCGGCAGGTTGCCGATTGCCAGTCGCCAAAATCTTGAAAATTCTTTTTATTTCCCACACCTATCCTCCGATTATCGGCGGAGTGGAAACGCAAAATCACGAACTTTATACATGGCTTTCCAAAATCGCTGAAGTTAAATTAATAGCCAACAAAAAAAGATGGATGATTCCGTTTTTTTTGATTTTTGCGACAATAAAAGCGGTTTTAAAGTCAAAAAATTATGACGCTATTCTTTTGGGCAGCTGCCTTCTTGGCAATGCCGGCTGGCTGGTAAAAAAAATTTCAAAAAAACCGGTGATTGCCGTCGCGCACGGGCTTGATTTAACCTGGAAAAATCCTATTTATCAAGAACTTTGGGTAAAAATTTTCATTCCCAGTTTAGACAAATTAATAGCAGTCGGCCATGAAACCATCCGCGCCGGAAATGAAAGAGGAATTTCAAAAGAAAAATTTTTTTTTATTCCCAACGGAGTAGACGCTGAAAAAAATATTATCCAAGCGAATCGCGGTGATTTGGAAAAAATACTGAAAGAAAATTTAGAGAACAAAAAGGTTATTCTGACTTCCGGACGATTGGCCAAAAGAAAAGGAGTGGCATGGTTTATTGAAAATGTTATGCCGAAATTGGGCGAAGAATTGATTTATGCCGTCGCCGGAGACGGCGCGGACAGAGAAAACGTGAAAAACGCGATTGAAAAAAACAATCTGGGCAGCAAGGTGAAAGCGCTTGGATACGTCACCGACAAAGAAAGAAATATTTTATTCAACACCTGCGATCTTTTTATTCAACCCAACATTAAAGTGGAAGGAGATATGGAAGGATTCGGCATTTCCGTCATTGAAGCCGGCGCCTGCCGCCTGCCGGTTATCGCTTCGCGTATGGAAGGCCTTCAGGATGCCATCAAAGACGGACAAAACGGCTTTCTGATTGAACCGTATAATGCCGACGAATATGCCGCAAAAATCAAAGAACTGCTTTCCGATGACGTTTTCAGACAAGAATTCGGAAAAAAGACAAGACGGTTTGTTATTGAAAATTACAGCTGGAATAAAATAGCCGGAAAATATTTTGAAGAAATAGAAAAAACAACAACCGCGATGAAACAATCCTTGTAATTTTTCATAAATGAGACCGAATAACGGCAATGGAATAATCAAAAACCGCTTAAAATTATAGCTGTTTTGGTAAAATTCCACCGCGGCAAAAAAACTGAATCTTGATGTTATTTATTAGAAAAATAGAAAATGTTTGAGTTTATTTGCAATCAGACGCTTTTTTATGTTTCAGTGGTTTTGACGTTGTTTCTTCCCGGATATTTTTTGTTATTGGCAATTTTTGGAAAAAGAAAAATTTTTTTTTCCTTGGAAGTTTTTGTCGTATCCTTTGGATTGGGCCTCGTTTGTCTTAATTTTCTTTTCTTTTTATACGCTTTTTTTGAAATACCCATTACTCGTTTTTCATCGCTGGCCGGAATCGCGCTTTTTTCAATCGCTTGTTTCGTTACTCATAAAGCGCGCGAATTTCCGCGACAAAAAAAGGCAAATCAAATTTCAGAAGATTTTTCCTTTTCTCCGGGACGTTTTTTTCTGATTCTTGCCATTCTTTTCCTTTCTTTTTTTATCCGCCATGAATACTTGACTGAAACAATTTCCCCCAACGCCACCGATTTAGGACACCATATGTACTGGTCAAAATGGATGGCGGAAAACCACCGCCTTCCCGATTATGAAGGAATGCCTGACTTCATTATTGGCGAACATATAGTTTTTGGAGTTATTAGTTTGATTTCCGGCTCCGACTTTTTTTCAGCTTTTCCGACTGTTACGCTTTTTCTTTTCAATCTGCTTGGAGTACTCGCCGTTTTTATTCTGGCGCTTAGAATATTTAAAAATAAAAATATCGCCGTCTTGGCTTTGTTTTTTTTAGGATTTTTTTACGCGATTTCTTCTCCTCAAGCTAAATTTGTAAGCGGAGGCGTGGTTGGCAATATTATGGGAAATTTTCTGATGCCACTGGCTTTTTATTTTTACTACCGGGCGTTTTCTTTTTTTGAAAAAAACCAATCCGCGCCGCCGCCCGCCGACACCAAAATATTTTTCAGTCTGGCGATTTTTATAACACTGGGATTGTTCTACACGCACCACCTCTCGGCTTTCATTTTTATTTTTATCGTCTTTTTTTTCACGGTCTTTTTTTTCTTTTCGTTTTGGAAAAATTTCAAAACAGCATTTTTTTGGTTCGCAAAAATCATCTTTTCCCGCCAAACTCTCGCTTTGTTCGCGCTGGGATTGATATTTTTTCTTTTTATTCTCACACCAACATATATGGAGGAAAAATCCGTTAAAACAGCGATGGGATCTCCGTCAAAAGAAACAAGGGTCGGACTTACTTTCACCAATTTAATTTCAAGCATCGGGGAATCGCGTCTGGCGTTGGGCTTGACTGGATTGTTGATGTTTTTGATTTTTTTAAAAGAAAACCGAACCGGATATATTCTGCTTTTCGCATGGGGAACGGCAATTTATCTAATGTCAACCAAACCGCACTTTCTTTTTGTTGATTTGCCAAGCAATCGCGTTGGAAGTTATCTCTCCTATCCCCTGTCGCTTTCGGGCGCCTACGCGCTGGTTTCACTTTTTTATTTAGCCAAAAAATCATTGCCGCGCTTCCTTGCTGTTGGAATTTTCTTTGGATTGTCAATCTTCATTCTTTCCGGAGGAATTTTTGATTCAGCCGGATCTTTTAAAGGAAAAAGCGATTTTGAAAACATGGCTCAAACTTTCCGCGCTTCGCAATACCTGGCGGAAAAATCCGTTCCTTCCGACAAAATACTCAAAGATCACAACTACCTTAACGGAGATGCCTGGATCAAGCTCTTTTTTATGCGCGGATACAAATATCCCGATTCGCGCGGATACTTCAAACGTTACGAGGACAAAACCAAGCCGCGTGAAATGTGCACCTTGTTAATGATCTCTTTCCCGGAAAGCAAAGAATCCGAGAAATGTTTTGAGGAAACACAAACTAATTTTATTATGATTAATCCGTCATTTGACAGCCAGCAATTCAAAAAATCGGATTTTTTCGATCAGGTATATTCCAGTCCCCACGCGGCGATTTATTACCGCAACAAATAAAGATGTCTATAATAAAAAAAGAATATGTCCAATAAATTCAAAAATTTTTTTAACAGCAGATTTATTCGATTTTTTGCCGCGGAAACAAACCAGCAGAAAATTATCATCGCGTTTATCGTTTTTCTTTTTATCGCCAGCTCATTATATCTCTTTTACGCCAACGAACGGGAAATGAATTATGATTTTAACAAAAATTGGTGGCTGGCGTATTTCAACGAACCCAGGGACCAAAGCGTCAATTTTATTTTGGAAAACCACAGCGACAGTTCTGTTTTTGATTATGAAATTATGATCGGAAAAAATAAAATTTATGAAGAAAAAATTTTCCTTGAAAAAGGATCTTTTCTTAAAATTGATCTGGACAAAAAAATTAAAAATGCGGAAAATGAAAAAATAACAATCAGAATTTCCGATAAAAAAACAATCCAAGAGATTTATAAAAATTTTTAAATTATCGTAAAAAAAGAAATTGCGTGCCGCGGGCGTTTGAATTCTCGAGGGCGCGATTTTTGAAAAAATATGACAACATCGGGTAAAAATACCACATCCGCCGAAGAAAGAAAAAAGATATTGCTGATCACCAGGCCAATCGTTCCTCCATGGGACGAAGGATCCAAAAATTTCGCTTATTTTCTCGCCAAAAATATGGCTGAATTTTCCGCGCAAAAAAAATCCGCATTTAACGGAGAATTCCATCTTTTCACCCGCAAAATTATTTCCGATCTCCCACGCGATATCGTGCAACACCCGATTTACACCGCCAATAATTTCACTTATTTTCAAAAATTGCGCCTCATCAAAAATCTGCGTAAAATAAAAAAAGACTTTGACGTTTTGCATTATATTTTCACGCCAACCAAGCAGAATGTTTTTCTTTTAAAACACTTCGTGGGATGCAAAAAAAAAGGAGTTAAAACAATCCAGACCATCGCCACGCTCCGGGAAGACCTTTATTCGGACAAAGAAATAAAAGAACTGATGTTTAGCGATTTGATCGTTACATATTCCGACTACGCCAAAAACAAACTAAACGCTCTCGGTCTAAACAATGTAAAGCGCGTTTATCCCGGCATTGATTTGGAATATTATTTTCCCCAAAAAAAAGATGATTCAATAATAAAACGATTTAATTTTAAAAATGGCGATTTTATTGTTGTTTATCCGGGAGAATATTCCCGTTTGGGCGCCACTGATGATATTGTCAATATGATTGAGAAATACCGCGGAATACTGGAAAAAAACAACGTCAGGATTGTTTTCGCTTGCCGCCTCAAAAACGATGCTGATAAAAAGAAAAAGAGCGAGGTGGAAAAAAGATTAAAGGAAAAAAAATGTTTGCATATGGCTGTTTTCACCGATACTTTTTCCGATATGGCGAAATTATACAATTTGAGCGATGTTATAATTTTTCCGGCGCGAAATATGCGCGGCAAATTTGACGTGCCGTTGGCTATCATTGAACCGATGGCTTGCGAAAAGCCCGTTATTGTTTCCGATTTGCCTGTTTTAAAAGAATTTACGCAAAACGACAATTCAGTTACAATTAAAAAAGGCAATATTTCCCAATTAAAAGAAGCGATTTTGGACTTGCGAAAAAACCCTGAAAAACGAAGCGCGATCGGCAAAGCCAGCCGCCAATTCGCAAAAGAAAATTTTGACATTAAAAAAATAGCTGCGATTTATCAAAAAATTTATGAAATCATTTGATATAAAAAACATTTCCGCGCACAAAAAAGAATTTCATACTAGCGAAATGAAGGTGCCAGCGATTTTGCATGTTTCCAATGACCTGATGCCGGACAATAATACTTTGAAAGAAATTGAAACAATAGCGTCTGATTCGCGCGTTTTTCGCCATATTGCCGCCCTAAGCGACGTGCACAGCAAAAAGGGACGCAAAAACCCGACCGGAACCGTCGTCGCTTCTGAAAATTTTTTGCTGCCGCAAGTCAACGACACGGCTCCGAATTGCGGCATGCGCCTTTTAAAAACAAACTTAGCCGATCCCGATTTGTCAGACGGCAAGCTGGAAAAATTATTCGCCGAATTGGTCAGAGTTATTCCGACAAAAACTTACATCGGAACCAAAATACCTTATCAACTGGCGATGGATGTTTGCCGCATGGGAGTCGCTCCGGTAAAAAAATATTTTGAAACAAAAACCAAAAATGAAATTGAAAACAGTTTTCAGGAAGGAAATTTTTCAGACACCCGCTATTCCGAAAAAGATATTCTGAACGCCGTCCCTGAACTTTTCTTGCGCGTCGGACAATATCGTCTGGGAATACTGGGCGCCGCCGGCAATCATTTTTTAGACCTTATGAAAATAACCTCCGTTAAAAACTCTTTTATCGCCGAAAAATTCGGTATTCGCGAAAATCAATATGTTTTTTTAATGCATACTGGTTCGGGACTGTTCGGACAATACGCTTCGTATCTGTACACGCCAAAGCGCAAAGAGCATTTTAGCCAAAAAATAGTTTTGGAAGCAGGCAAGTTTTTTTGGAAAACGGAATACAAAAAAGAATTGTCAAAACTGGCCGAGGAAATCCGGACGTTCAGGGATAAAAAAGAATATTTCGCTTATAATGACCGGACATTGTTCGGAGAGTTGTTTATTGCATCCCACAAGGCCGCCGCCAATCACGGGTTTGCCAACCGCGCCATTCTCACTCACCGACTTGACCGCGCTATTGAAAAAATTATCGGCAGAAGTCCCGAGTTGGATTTGCTCTATGACGCGCCGCACATTTTCATAAATCGCGAAAATCATTATGGAAAAGATGTTTGGGTGCACAGAAACGGAGCTGTCCGCGCCAATGGTCCGGCCAGAATAAAACATCCGCTTTTTTCCCAAACCGGCGAACCGGTTTTCATACCATCTTCCATGAGCACGCCGGCTTATATCTGCGCCGGAACGGACGAAAACGAATCAACTTTCTTTTCCGCCAGCCACGGAACTGGAAGACGCAAGAATCCAGAAACAAGCGCCGCGCGCGATAAAAAAGAGCTTTGGAAAAAAATGCGGAAAAGCAACATAAAACTTTTCAACGCCGCGTCCAAGGGGGTTGTTTTGCAGGACCGCGGATATTATAAAGACGCGGAAGAAGTCATTTCCGGAATGGAAGAAAATAAAATCGTAAAAATAGCCGCCAAAATGGAACCAGTGGCCGTGCTGATGTATTAAAAATGGAATTTACGCCAAAAACAAAGATGTGTTTGTTTTATATGAAATAACGCCGGCAAGTTTTCCATGAAAAGCAACGCTTTTTTTCCGCACTGGAAATTGCCGCTATCTTCCGCAGCACTTCTTTTACTTTTTCTTGTTTTTGATGAGGCAATACTCCGGCAAAATATCCATCCAGTTTCAATGCGTCCGATACGCTTTTGGCCGAAGATTCATTGTCTCCCGTCATCATCCACATCTTGATTCCTTCATTGCGCAAAAGTTTTACGGCGTCATATGATTCATCGCGAATAGTGTCGGAAAGATTCAAGGCTCCAACCAATATATTTTCTGCGATCACGAGAATATTATCGTTCCCTCCGCATCATTCAGTCGACTTGGAATATTCAAGTTCAACTCTTGCAAATATCCGGGGCTGGCAACGACCACTTTTTTATCATCCACTACCGCTTCAATTCCTTTGCCTTTTATGGCCTTAAAATCAACCGATTCCAATTTGGAAAGTTTTCTGTTTCCAGCTTCGGCAAGAATCGCTCTGGCAATCGGATGTTCGGAATTTTGTTCCAGGGCTTCCGCAATCTGCAAAATCTTGTCTTCGTCGTAGCTGTTGTCTAAAACATAAATATTTTTGACACTAAATGTTCCTTTGGTTAGCGTCCCGGTCTTGTCAAAAATGATAGTTGTAATACGTCTTGAATTTTCAAAAGCGGTTCTATTGCGGATCAAAAGTCCATTTTGAGCGGACAGAGTTGTGGAAATAACAACCACTAAGGGAACTGCTAATCCCAAAGCGTGAAGACAAGCGATAATCAATACTGTTGCGGTTCTCTCTATGGCAAAAGCGACATCTCTGCCTAAAGCAATCCAGGTGATTAAGGTTATCGTCCCAATGGTTATGGCGACAAGCGTCAGCCAAAAAGCGGCTCTATCTGCCAGGAGTTGGGTTTTGGATTTTGAAGCTTGGGCATCCTTAACTAATTTTATAACCTTGGACAGATACGTTTCTTCGCCGACTCCTTCCACTCTGATTTCCAACGATCCTTCTTCTGTTATGGAACCACCGATAACTTTGCTTCCTGCTTCTTTGGAAACTGGCTTGGCTTAGCCGGTAAGCATCGATTCGTTCACGAAACTCGCACCCTTGACCACGATTCCGTCAGTCGGAATTTTTTCGCCAGGCTTGACCAGAATAATGTCGCCTTTCTTAAGTTCGCCGACATTCACATCGATGATTTCGTTTCCTTTTTTGAGATGAGTTTTGTCGGGAATAAGGGCGGAAAGTTTTTCCAAAGCCCGGGAAGCGCCCATCACCGATTTCATTTCCAGCCAATGACCAAGAAGCATAATGTCAATCAATGTCGCCAGTTCCCAGAAAAATATCTCGCCTTTCAACCCAAAGACCACGGCGGCGCTGTAGAGATAAGCGACTACGATAGCCAGTGAGATGAGCGTCATCATTCCCAAAGCTCGATGCCTGATTTCGCCGATTGCCCCCAGCAAAAAGGGACTGCCTCCGAAAAAGAAAACGAGAGATGAAATCAAAAACAAAATTATCCGATCGCCGGGGAATTTTATGGAAATATTCAGCAAATCCTGAATGAATGGAGAAAGAAGTAAAATCGGCACGGTCGCAATCAAAGAAACGTAAAATTTCCTTTTGAAATTCTCAATGGAATGTCCCGCGTGTTTGTTGTAGCCTTCTTCTTGATTATGGTCATGTTTCATTCCGGCCATATCATGGGCGGAATGATCCATCTCGTGATGATTGTGATCATGCTCGTGATTTAAACCTTACCCCTTTGTCAAGACAGTAAAAAGATAAATTTAAGAAACTTTTTTGATTAATTTTTTTCGACCTTTGGATATTTGAAATTTAGCTTGCTTGGAAATATACTTCAGCCGGAGTTTTGTA